>CADBNU010000429.1 GCA_902796085.1 Heyndrickxia coagulans | reverse complement strand
CTCTGCATCTTCAGAAAATTCTTTTGCAACGACAACGTCAACAGGCATATAGAAATTAACACCTTTTTCTTTCGCTTTAGCCATGAATTCTTTCGCTAATTCAATTTTATCTTCTTCGAGTAAAGACTTACCGATTTCATATCCTTGTGCTTTAACAAAGGTATAAGCAAGTCCTCCACCAATAATAAGGTTGTCGGCTTTCTCTAATAAGTTTTCAATGACGCCAATTTTATCTTTAACCTTCGCTCCACCAATGATAGCTGTAAATGGGCGCTTCGGATTTTCCATCGCTTCCCCTAATACATTAAGCTCTTTTTCCATAAGGAATCCAGAAACAGCTGGTATGTATTGAGCAATTCCTTCTGTAGATGCATGAGCACGATGAGCTGCACCGAAGGCATCATTTACATATAGATCTGCTAGTTCAGCAAAACTGCGGGCAAGCTCTGGATCATTTTTAGTCTCACCAGGATAGAAACGAACATTTTCTAAAAGTAAAATGTCGCCGTCTTCCATTTTGGCAATTTCAGCTTTAACAGTTTCTCCAAAAGCCTCATTAGTTTTACGGACTGGCTTTCCAATTAATTCAGATAAACGTTCACCAGCTGCTGTTAAACGAAGCTCTTCAACAACTTGTCCTTTTGGACGGCCAAGGTGGCTTGCTAAAATAACTTTAGCACCTTGTTCACTTAAATATTGAATTGTAGGCAATGCTGCACGGATTCTAGTGTCATCGGTTATTTTTCCATCTTGCATCGGCACATTAAAATCGACACGAACAAACACTCTTTTTCCTTTTACATCAACGTCTCTTACCGTTTTCTTAGGCATGTATGAATCCTCCTTGGCATGAATGGTTGTAAGCTAAAAGAAAAAGGGAGAGGGAATCGTGTTTCCCCACTCCCTCCTTTTAAAAAGGTACATCTATATTATATATTAGATTGCATTGGATGCAATCTCACATTCTAAAAATAATATAACACTTTTATGAAATTAATATGTCACTTTAGATTAAAGACCTTTTTTTGCAATATATTCACAAAGATCTACAACACGGTTAGAGTAACCATATTCGTTGTCATACCAAGAAAGAACTTTTACCATATTTCCTTCCATAACCATAGTTGATAAAGCATCAATTGTTGAAGATGCTGTTGTATGGTTGAAGTCACGAGATACTAGTGGTTCTTCTGTATATGATAAGATTCCTTTTAGTTCACCTTCAGCTGCTTCTTTTAATACTGCATTTACTTCTTCTGCTGTAACTTCTTTATCTAATTCAGCAACTAGATCAACAACAGATACGTTTGGAGTTGGAACGCGGATAGCCATACCGTTTAATTTACCTTTTAACTCAGGTAATACTAATGCTACAGCTTTTGCCGCACCAGTTGTTGTTGGAATCATGTTTTCTGCAGCTGCACGAGCACGACGGTAGTCTTTATGTGGTAAGTCTAAAATTTGTTGGTCATTTGTATATGAGTGAATAGTTGTCATCATACCACGGCGGATACCGAATTTATCATGTAAAACTTTTGCAAATGGTGCTAAGCAGTTTGTTGTACAAGAAGCGTTTGAAATAACATGATGGTTTGCTGGATCATATTTATCTTCGTTAACACCCATAACAACTGTAATATCTTCGTTTTTAGCAGGAGCTGAAATAATGACTTTTTTCGCACCAGCTTCTAAATGTTTTGCTGCATCTTCACGTGCAGTGAAACGGCCAGTTGATTCAACAACGATATCAACACCTAGTTCACCCCATGGTAATTGGGCTGGATCACGTTCAGCTAACACTTTAATTTTCATGTCTCCAACAACGATAGAATCACCGTCAACACGTACTTCTTCAGTTAAGTTACCGTGAACAGAATCATATTTTAATAAATGAGCTAACATTTCTGCATTTGTTAAATCATTGATTGCTACAATTTCAATTTCTTTTGTATTTTTCTCTAAAGCTGCACGCATTACGTTACGCCCAATACGTCCAAAACCATTAATTCCAACTTTTACTGTCATTCCAAATTCCTCCTTAGAGATAAAAATTTATTTTAAAAGGTTTAACCTTTTAATATCAATTTGGCTGCACTTTCATCGGTAACGAGGATGGTATTTTTCGGAGCAATTTTCATATAAGCCTTAATGGCTTTTGCCTTTGAAGCACCACCAGCTACTGCAAGAATATGTGGAATATGTTTTAAGTCTTCAAGTTGTAAACCAATGGTACTTACTTTGTTTACTTCATTTCCATTTTCATCAAAGTAATAGCCAAAAGCTTCTGCTACAGCTTGCTCCTGCTTTAAAATTTCCATCTCCGATTCTGATGTTTTTCTTCTTTTTGCCATTACCATGGCATCGCCAATACCATGAATAACAATGTCTGCTGATTTTATTTTCATCAGAACTTCTCGTATTGACGTATCATTAATAAAGGAATAATATAATTCTTGCGTTACTTGATCAGGAACGTAGAGCACCATATAGTCTCCAGCCGTTTTCTTGGCCATCATTTCACATAAGCTATTCGCTTGATATTTCAAATCTGTACCAATACCGCCCCGTGCTGGAACAAAAGTTAGTTCCATATCTTTTAGTTTCTCAGGTAGTGCATCCACTACACTGGCAATTGTAGTCCCACCAGTAACACTAATGGTTTGCTTAGGTTTTACAACCTCCGTTAGTTTCTCTGCACACATTTTACCAAGTTCAGATTTAACCCATTCAGATTCATCTGCATTTCCAGGTACAATAATACAGTTCTGAATACCTAAGTATTGGGCAAGCTCAATTTCTAAACTTGATATTCCTGAGAACTCCTTCATAATGTGCTCTAAATCTTCAAGAATTATTTTTCCCTCTTCAGTTAAACTCATTCCTGTATTTGTAACGGAAACTAAATTTCTTGACTTAAGAAATTCAATCTCACTTCTTAGAACTCTTTCGGTCATATCGAGACTTTGGGACAAACTTCGTCGACCAACCGGTTGTAAATATTGAATAGATTGCAAAATACGATATCGCTTTTGCATAATTTCTACAATATCGGGTACTATTCTTTTTTGAATATCGAGTAAAGACTTTTTCATTTCAAATATCCCCCACAATTTAGTTGGCCGTTTTTTATCCCGGGAGTACTAATAATGTCCCACGCGTAGTAAAAAAATATCCATGTAGTTTAAATTAATTTTTGGTGGTCATTTTTCGTCCCGCTTATTCAAATTACGTCCCGCTAGCCCCAAAAAAAGAGTTCTTCACTACACTTATAGAATAGCAAAGAACTTCAAATCGTGCAACCATTATCCTCCATAATTTTTTGTAAAATTAAAATTAATTTTCCAGTATCGATTTTCCCCTCTTGTATGACCTGACCTTTATATTCAATGACGGGAATGGATAGCCCATATTTTAAATTTAATTGATCATCTGTTTCAATATCAATTTGTTTAACATTAAAGGGGAAGGAAGTCTGAAGTACTTTTAATTGTAATTCAGCCTCTTCACATAGATGGCAACCTTCCCTTGCATATAAAATTAACTCTACCATTTACAACAACCTTCCTTAATGGGTTTGTTTTCAAATTTTAAAATAACCAGGCAGGTGAAATAGAACAACATCATTAAACATAATACCGTTTCCTTTTAACGGATGAGGGTATATTCATTGACTCTCGATACTTTGTAATTGTCCTTCTAGAAATATGAATCCCTTTATCTTTCAATATGGATAAGATTGCATTATCTGAAAATGGTTTTGTTTTATCTTCTTTATCAATAATGGCTTGGATTTCCTTTTTAACTGCTTCTTTGGACAAATTATTCATTCCATAATTTGATGAAAGCTGATTCGTAAATAAATTCCGTAATGCATGCATGCCTGTCGGTGTTTTAACATACTTATTCTTTACCACTCTCGAAACCGTCGACTCATGAACACCGATTTTTTCGGCTATTTCAGCCATCGTCATTGGTTTTAATGTAGCATTAACATCTAAGAAATAAGTTTCTTGTTTTTGTAAAATCCCCTTCATAATTTTTAAAATCGTATTTTTCCTTTGCTCAATGCTGTTTTTTAACCATTGAATTTGACGATATTTATCCTTTGCATAGGAAATCGTTTCGGAATCTTGTTCATGAATAAGTTGTGTGTAATACTCATCATTAAATCGGACATTGAGAAATAGATCTTCAACGATTTGAATATGCCATCCATCTACTTCTTTTTCTAAAATAATATCCGGTATGACATACTCTGTTTTTTCAGGGGAATAAAGAAGACCTGGACGTGGATTGAGCTTCTGGATAAGATCATATAAGTATTGGATTTCCTTTAAAGATATATCTACATGTCTTTGAATATTTTTCCATTTTTTTTCGGCAAAATCATGAAAATACTTCGTTAAAATATAACGATACTTTAATGTTAACTGCCCTTTCCTTTCTAATTGGATTAATAAACATTCTTGTAAATTTCTTGCACCGATGCCTGCCGGATCTAATTCATGAATGAGCCTTAACATTTGTTTTCCTATTTCAATCGGTAAATTTAATATTTTCGAAGCATCCTCTAAATCAACTTCTAAGTAACCGCTTTCATTAATATTGTGAATCAGAAAATCTAAATACTTTTTTTCTTGATCTGACAGTTCAAATGTAATCGTCTGCATTAATAAAAAGTCATATAAATTCTGTTTCCTATCCGGTAAAAGTGCTTCATATGGTTGTTTTTCATCTAACTTTCTCGATCGTTTTTTCTTCGTTCGCCCAAAATCAAGGGGTGAATAAAACTTTGTTTCAACTTCTAGTAACGGGTTTTCAATTGCAATTTCCTCAATAAACGATGTCAACTCCACCATATTTAATTGAAGTATGGATATCGCCTGAGCTAAGTTTTGAGTCATATTTAATTTTAATGTCTGCTCCTGAAATAAACCGTAATTCATATCCATCGTCTTCCCCCTTATTAGTAATATTGTAAAGGTTTTTCGAAAAATTTTAAACTCTTTTACTCGTTTTCTTTGACGAACTCTTTTATTAAAAAACGAT
>CADBNU010000428.1 GCA_902796085.1 Heyndrickxia coagulans | reverse complement strand
TTTCCTATTTTTCGCCAGTTCCTGATACTTCAAGGGCATCACTATTTTGCCAATAATATTCAGCAAATACCTCTGCTAAAACATCTGCTGTATTATATAATTCATCTAATGTATTATCTACCCCGCCGATCTCAATGACTACGGAATTTGGTGAAAGGTCTTGGTTATAAATACCGTTATTACCTCCTGCTTTGCTCTTTTTATAAACCCCTTTTGACAAGCCTGGATATTTTTCTTCTAATTTTTGATGTAGCTCATTGGCGAACTTCTCATTTTCTTTATAGTTTGGATGACTAGCACCGATTACAAAATATAAGCGTGCATAGGTTTCACCGTTTATTGTTGTAGTCGTACTTTTACGTGGGGCACTATCCCTATGAATATCCAGCAAATAAACATAATCATCATTTTCCGCTAGAGCTTCAACCACGACTTCTCTCGAAGCTTCATAGGACTTTCCAAACTTCCAGCCTCGTTTATTTAATATGGTAGCGATATCTGTTTTATCAACTACTGTTCCAATACCATGTTCTAATAATTTATTTCCTAAGCGTTCCCCAACCATTGTAACATTCACTTCTTTATGTTGAACATTCGAAGTTTGTCCAGAGTCTTTTAAGTGCGGATTAAATGACTCCCGATTATGAGAGTGATAAATAAATACTGTATTTTTTTCAGGTCTTTCAACGGGTGGGTTAGGAGAACGATCTTTAATTTCCCCTAAACTATCTTCATTTACTTCACGGTCTTTTAACAATTCCTCTAATGGTGGAGAAGATTCAATAGGGAGATTCGTAAAGTCAGCTCCCTCACCCGCTACAATTATTTCGGATGTCATTGAATATAAACCTGGAATTTCATCATAAATTAAACTTCGAACGTCTTTAATATTAATATTAGTAGCAACTTTAATTACATTTGATAATAGATTTTCTCCATCCGCTTCAAGGTTTTGTGAAAAATAATGATTTTCAGCTGCCACCATTCTCATAAAAATATTGGATTCAACTTTACCATTATACCCATCATCTAGTATGATAGAAAAAAACAAACTCGTTTGACTAGCAACAATCGTTCCAATGATCGCAAATACAGATATGGCTAAAAATGTTACTTTAACGATTATTCTCATTTTATCCCACCTATTAGTCTACTCTTTACTAATAGATATGATAGATTGTAAAAGTTTAGAAGAAAAAATTGAATCTATTCTTTCTCAAACTTGACTTAATAGAATCACTTCATATAAAATTGTAATCGTTTGTAATTGTAATTTTATGGAGCATTAGGGAGTAAAAAAGATGTATGATTTGATAATCGATAGTGTTTTAGAGATCACGATTTATACGACATATGTAAGCTTATTTATTTATTTGTTTTTAGCTGTGAGTTATTCATGTTTCCATGCTTTTTCCTATCAGCAAACTCAATCAAAGAGCTTACAACAAATGTATATAACGCAAGGACCGATTAAAAATGATTATAGAATTGAATTTGCACAACAAACGATTTCATGGTTGCCGAAAACAATCAGACGTTTAGAACGAAAAAATGAAGATGAAGATTATGATTATTCTTCTTCTATTGTGGCAAAAATGAAAAATGTATGCTTAGAGGAGGAATAATCTTGAATAAATATAAAAAATTAATGTTAGTAATCTTACTCTTAGCAGCTGTTTTCACACTATCTGGATGCGCTGCAGCGGAGACCGAGGGACATTGGTTCCATGATTTATTAGTCCAACCTTTTATTATTATATTAAAAACATTAGGTGAATTTTTCGGTAATAGTTATGGAATTGCCATTATCGTTATCACCATTATTTTAAGGACTCTACTTCTTCCTTTTGCATTAAATATGGCAAAAAAACAAGTCATTATGCGTGAAAAAATGCAGATTATGCGACCAGAAATGGAAGAAATCCAAAAGCGCTTGAAAAAAGCGAAGACAAAAGAAGAACAAATGAAAATACAACAAGAAATGCTTCTTCTTTATCAAAAACATAATTTTAATCCTTTAAATATGGGATGTTTACCTATTTTACTACAAATTCCAATTTGGATGGGCTTATATTATGCCATTCGCTTATCAGACGAAATCCGACATCATCAATTTTTATGGTTTGATTTAGGGCAAACAGATATTATAATGGCGATAATTGCAGGTATTGCATACTACTTTCAATTTAAAGTCACAATGGCGATGATGCCACAAATGAATGCAATGCCAGGTCAATCAGAAGAACAAATGAAGCAACAACAAGCCATGCAGAAGATGATGGGCATCCTATCACCTGTTATGATTTTCATTGCCTCAATGGCTACAGCTTCTGCCTTATCTTTATATTGGGCAGTGAGTGGAATATTCTTAATCGGTCAAACATATTTAACTAGAAAATTATATCCAATTAAACCTGTACCAGAAGTAGAAGCCGCTGGATCTAGTAAAGATCGTAATAAACAACAAGGAAAAAAGAAGAAATAATTAGCCCATTAAATAAACAAGAGGGTTCCTTTTTAGGAGCCCTCTTGTTTTACTCTTCTTCAATTACTACTTGTTTTACAGGCATAATATGCATTCCTCTAGCTGTTACGTGGGATTGAATATGATATACACCTGGTTCATCAAGTGATATTTTTATGGAATAATACCCTTCCTCATATTCCGTATAATCCATCATCTCACTATGGTCTTTCTCTTCTTCCTTCCAAATTTCAAATACTACTTCGTGCGCATCATCTACCGCTTCATTCCCTTGCGTAACAAGAGCTTTAATTTCTATCGATTCCCCAACTTTCGCTTTTTCAGGTAAAATTAATTCCACATTTAATTGTTCATTAACATCTACTGACTCTTCTTGTTCTGCCTTGCTAGAATTTACTGCTTGATCTTGACTACAACCTGCAATAAATAATACGACTAAAATTAGTATAGCTGTTCGAACATTTTTCACTTTAGCCAATCCTTCCCCCTATATATACTATACAATAATAATACCAATTTTATATATATTTGCAAATTTTACAAATATAAACAGAGTATATATGATAATATAGTCTATAAAGAGCATTGGATGAAAATTAGTTCGATAGATAGTACAAAAGCAAAAGACTCGTCAACTGTCTTTTGCTTTTTGAAAAAAACGAGAAGAATCTAATCGACCTTCTGCTTTCAATATTCGTATTTCCCATTCACCGATTAAATCAAAATGTGAATAACCTTCTGCTCGATAATCAATCCATTCCTTTTTTAAACCGTATTTTTTACCCCATTGAACTAACTTATTTAAATCATTACAGCCCACTTTCGTTACTGTCTTTGCATTTGGGAAACGTTCATCATACCAATAATGGGTTAAAAAGGCAATCTCTCCCGCGTCAATTTTTCGTTTCCATTCGATGAGTTCTTTTCTTGTAATCCCAAACGCCATGATAGTCCTCCAATCCAAAATTGTACATAATACTTTACTTTTTCAATGCGTTTATATATGCCTCATGCCATTCTGGATGTGTCTTTCGAATAGAAACTGGACGGAAACTCTCTTTTTTAACACAAACATGACTTGACGTACCGGTAAACGCTAATTCTCCAGATTCTTTATAAATCTCGTATCCATATCTAATTCTTAAACCATCATAATGGTCTAACCATGTTTTTACTGTGACGGTTTCACCGTATTTACATGCCTGTTTGTATGAGACGTTTATTTCAAGTACCGGTGCTAGTATCCCATCTTTTTCTAGATCCGCATACTTAAAACCGAGATCCTCAATGAAATTAGTTCGACCAATTTCCATCCATATTAAATAATTTGCATGATATACAACTCCCATTTGGTCTGTTTCAGCATATCTAACCTTTATACTCGTTTCATTGATGATCATCTTTGTCTACTCTCCCTTTTGTAGTATTTTTATACTTTCTATAATATCGTCTTTGATCAAGCGATTTACTTCATTATTAGCTTCTAATGGGAGCTCTTGTTTCATCAAACGTACAGCTTGTTGTTGGATTGCTTCATGAATTAAATTTTCCGCAAAGCGTCCATTTCCTTTTGGAGGGTTCTTTGTTATTTCATCACGCAAGTAATCTATTGCATCTTCATCTAAACTGTAAGAATATCGTTTAACAAATAATTGCATAATTTGTATTAATTCTTCTGTTGAGTAATCGTTAAAATGGAAAAACTTTTTAAAGCGTGACTTTAATCCTGGGTTACTTTCTAATAAAATCTCCATTTCATTCGGATAACCGGCTAAAATTATCACTAAGTTTTCCTTATGTTTAGTCATTTCCTCAACAATTGTATCGACAACTTCCTTTCCATAATCTGCATTATTTTCTCTAAATAACGAATAGGCTTCGTCGATAAAAAGAACGCCACCTAATGCTTCCCGTATTTTCTTTTTCGTTTTAATTGCAGACTGACCAACATATCCAGCAACAAAATCTGCCCGTCCCGCAACCACAAGATGTCCTCGTTTTAAAATACCAACTTCCTTCAATAATTCGGCATAAATTTTCGCTACTGTTGTTTTTCCAGTGCCAGGGTTTCCAGTAAATACCGAATGTAATTGAATAGGAACAGAAGGAAAACCTTGTTCTCGTCTAATTTTTTGCATCTTTACAAAGGAAATATAAGTTTGAACTGCTTCTTTTACTTCCTGCAAACCGATTAGCTCATCCAACTTTTCCATTGGAGACTTTGTATTATGAATATGGCTTACCTCTGAACGAAAATCATCTTTTACAAGTATTGAATAGCGAAATAGTTCAGGAATATTTGGTTCATTTCTTGTTCCTTTGCGAAAAATAGCATCCATAATTAAATTTTGAACAGCACGCGCATTTCCGAAAGTCGAATCCACTCTTTCGTGCTCAATTAAATACGCGAGTTCTTTTTTTGCATCCATCGTTAATAAAAATTCATTATCAAAGGCAATCTTCTCGCCGATTTTAATTAATTCATCAAGTGAATAATCAGGTAGTTCAATCATGTTAGATTGGGGAAATCGGCTCCGCAAACCAGGGTTTGCATCTAAAAATTGTCTCATTTCCTCAGGATATCCTGCCATGATAACGGAAAATTTACCTCCGTATTCTTTACTTGTCATTAAAGAAACTAAAGTATCTATGGCAGTTTGTCCATAATCATTCCCTGATTGACCAGCCCGTTTCAAACTATAAGCTTCATCGATAAATAACACGCCACCGACTGCTTTTTCAACAATTTTTCGTACATTTTCTTCCGTTTGTCCAACATAAGAGCCGACAAGCTGAGCCCGATTTGTTTCAATTACTTCTTCTCGTGGTAGAATACCGAGTTCAAAATATATTTTTGCAAACAGTCGAGCTAATTTTGTTTTACCAGTCCCTGGATTTCCTAAGATAACCATGTTCAAGCTCATTTCATCGACCACTTTAAATCCGGCTTCTTTTCGACTTTTTTGATACTTAATATATTCATAAAATCGTTCAATCCGTTTTTTTACATCAGCTAAACCAATCATTTGATTCAGTTCTTCTAAAGCGGTTGGGCTATCTTCCGTCTTTGTTTTGGATGATAATGCTTGCCAATCTTTTTTTATCTTTTTGATACTTCTAACAATTTCCTGTAATTGTTGAAATTGTGTTTTTGTATACAAAGCTCTTTTTGTAGTTTCCTCAAAATCATTAACGACCGATAACATCGTAATAATTTCATCTTGTAACGTTTCATATAAATTGAGATATTGTTTATATCGTTGAAGAAGTGACTTTTCATTATAATTTTCCAGCTTATATATTTCTTCTTCAAAATTTGCTAATACATCATCTGATTGATCGAGAAAGGTTACACAAATTTCTTTATATTTTTCGATCGTTAATTCTTGTTGAGTTCGTGGATCCAGTTCCCGTAATGGAGGAAATTCAATTGAATCTAATAATTTTTCTTTTTCTAATAAACGAAAATGGCTTAAATATACAAACGCTGTTTCATTTTCTGGATCAATATGGCTTGCTTCTTCCATCCAACGTTTTGTAAAACTATTGCGCATCCCTCTATTTTCCAAAGTTCCTCCTATAGAGACTAGTAATTCTGCTAAGAGAGAGGGGTTTTCTTCTTTTAACTGTGTATAATTTGTTAATATAAAATCTAACTTTTCATCATATGAAAGTAAGTTTATCTCTGTTGCTTTGTTGTTACTATTCTTCATGTCAATCCCTTTTTCTATATATTTCGGTACTTGTAATATTCTATCATAAAATATAAATATTCGTCAGTTTGATTTAAAAGTTCAACTGTATTTTTATAATTCATTGACATAAGACATTCATATTTGTAATTTTATTATGATACAGTCCCTTTTTCCAGTAAAAAGAAAATGGAGGCATTATTTGCCTCCCTAAAAAGATTTAATGCTTTGAGTGATATTCATCTCGAATTTCTTCGCGCATTGCATTGATACTTTCTCGTCTGCGTTCATTTTTCGCTTCAATTTGACGTTTCTGTTCTTCGCTCGCAGTTTTCATAGATGCTTCAGCTTCATGAATGTTTTCGATCGTATTTTGAACCATATTTTGAAGTTTTTCTACATTATCAGAACGATCATCTGGGTTTGGTTGATTGTGATAAGCCACAGCAATTCCTCCTGTAGATTATATTTTCATAATGCTATTCACCTTTTGTTTGGATAATTTGAGGATGTTTACCTGACTGATCTTGCATTTTTTTACCTTTATTTCCACCAAAGGATTTCGATTGTGTACCTAAGTAGTCAGGCTGATATTGTTGATGTGTTCGATGTTGTCTGCCCATTTCATCCCTCCTCAATTATAGAATGCTTTTCAATGTTCAAATTATAAGCAGAAAAAAATGTAAACGGGTAAACCGTTTACATTTTTTGAATTATTCAACCTTTTTTAGTTGTCTTTCTTCAATTTTTCTTTCAATTTTATCTAATTCTTCTTCATTCTTTAATATTTCTAATTTATTTTCTCTAACAAGTTCTTCAAAGGATAACTTTCTGTTTTTTCTCAATTTTCTCAACTCCTTCTATGTTCATTATATCACTTAATATAACCAAACAAATGTCAAATTATGACAAATTTTCGAAAAATATTTTTTTGACTGATAAGATTTTGTTTTTTCGATGGATCTTTGAATGGATTTCATTAGATTGGTAAACATTAAATATAGATCTAGTAATCGAATAAAAAATAAACTCCCATCTGATTATTTCAGATGAGAGTTAAACATTTAATTCGTAAATGCTTTTAACGCTTCAAATGTTCCTGGAGGTGTAATTTCGCCATTTCGAATTTGTTGTTCATATTTTTCAACTTCAGCAAGCGTTTCTTCAGACATATGATCTCCAGTTGTAGCCAATTGTACACCGTCTTCTGCAAGACCATAATTTAACGTTTCTCCAGCTGGGAAATCCCCATTCATTGCTCTAGTTGAAACATCTTTTACTGCATTATCAACTCGTTTCATTGCTGAAGTTAACGTAACATTATATTCACCTACAGTACCTTCATCATATTGATCACTATCTACACCAATAACCCAAACTACAGCATCCGGATCATTTTGTTTTCTTTCTTTTGCTTCGGCAAAAACACCGTTACCAGATGCACCAGAAGCGTGGAAAATAATGTCTGCACCAGAAGTATACAACTGGTTGGCAATTTGTTTACCTTTATCAGCATTATCGAACGCACCGACATATCGTGACATAACTTCAATTTCAGGATTTACAGATTTTACACCAGCAATAAATCCTGCTTCAAAGCGTTCAATGACATCACTTTCCATACCGCCTACAAAACCAACTTTATTCGTTTTTGTCTCCATGGCTGCGGCAACACCAGCTAAGAAAGATACTTCTTGCTCTTTAAACATAATACTTACGACATTTTCGGCTTCAACTATAGAGTCGACAATACCGAAATACGTATCAGGATGTTGGGATGCAATTTCACTAATAGGTTCTTGCAACATGAATCCGATACCAAAAATTAAGTCAAATTGACGTCGGACTAAAGTATTTAAGTTTGGAATGTAATCAGCATCTGAGTTCGATTGTAAATAATCAAATCCATTGTCACCTTTTTCCAGATTATTCTCTTCACCAAACTCTTGTAGTCCTTTCCAAGCGGATTGGTTGAAAGATTTGTCGTCCACACCTCCAACGTCCGTAACCATCGCAACAGAAAAATTACCATCTTCATTCTTACTATCTCTACTATCCTTACTTGATTGTTCATTAGATGATCCACCGCCACAGGCTGCAAGAATCAAACCAACAAATATCATGAGTACAGTTAGAATTGAAAATTTCCCTTTTTGCAATATTATTCCCCCCTTTTATTTTTAATAGGAACAAATACCTTTTAATTAAGCGGTTTCATAAAAGTCGAAAGGTAAATTATTCCTATTTACAACTAGTAATAATATACCATGAAAATTATAAATTCGGAATATATAAACTTAACAAACAATCAATAGAAATCAAATGTTATATTAAATCGTTAAGGACGATAAAAAAGTCTGTATCAAACTACCACATGATAGTTGATACAGACTTAAAAAGTTTAGCAAAATTATCTTGTAACAGCTTTATTTTGTAATTTGTCACG
The DNA here is from genome assembly GCA_902796085.1 of Heyndrickxia coagulans. Classification (GTDB taxonomy): domain Bacteria; phylum Bacillota; class Bacilli; order Bacillales; family Caldibacillaceae; genus Pallidibacillus; species Pallidibacillus thermolactis. The sequence continues at coordinate 9,853 of CADBNU010000428.1, read as the reverse complement.
TAATACCATTTGGAGAATTCCGCCATGACGATAGTAGTCGATTTCTACTTCTGAATCAAAACGTACAATTGCTTCAAATTCAACTTTTTCACCATTATCTTTTGTTGCTGTAACTTTAACAAGTTGACGAGGTTTAATATTTTCATCGATGTGAACATTGATTACTTCTTTACCTGTTAAACCAAGAGATTCTGCACTCTCACCTTCTTTAAATTGCAATGGAAGAACACCCATTAATGCAAGGTTAGAGCGGTGAATACGTTCAAAGCTTTGGGCAATAACAGTTTTTATGCCTAATAAGTTTGTACCTTTTGCTGCCCAGTCACGGGATGATCCCATACCATAATCGTGACCAGCAAGAACTACTAAACCAGTACCTTGTTCTTTATATTTCATTGCTGCATCATAGATGGACATTACTTCGCCAGTTGGCCAGTAAGTTGTATAGCCACCTTCAGTTCCAGGAGCAATTTGGTTACGAATACGAATGTTTGCAAATGTACCGCGCATCATAACTTCATGGTTACCACGGCGGGATCCATAAGAGTTAAAGTTGCGGATTTCAACACCTTTTTCTGTTAAATATTTACCTGCTGGTGTATTAACACCTATTGCACCTGCAGGTGAAATATGGTCTGTTGTTACTGAATCACCAAACTTACCAATGACACGTAAACCATTCAATGGTTTAACTTTTTCAGGTTCAGGTGATAAGTTTTCAAAGAATGGAGGGTTTTGGATATAAGTTGAATCCTCATCCCAAGTGTAAAGTGGTTCATCACTAGTTTCAATTGCATTCCAACGTTCGTTATCATCAAATACACGTTCATATTGTTTACGGAATAGATCTGGTGTAACTGTTTTTTGAACGTATTCGTTAACTTCTTCCGTTGATGGCCATATATCTTTCAAGAATACATCGTTACCATCTTTATCTTTTCCAATTGGGTCCTTTTCTAAGTCGATATCCACTGTACCAGCTAAAGCATATGCTACAACAAGTGGTGGTGAAGCTAAATAGTTACCTTTCACCAATGGATGAATACGACCTTCAAAGTTACGGTTACCAGAAAGTACAGATGTAACAAGTAAATCAGAATCTGTAATAGCTTTTTCGATTTCTGGAAGAAGAGGTCCAGAGTTACCGATACATGTTGTACATCCATATCCAACTAAGTTAAAACCAATTTGCTCTAAATAGCTTAATAAACCAGAATCTTGTAAGTAACCAGTAACAACTTTCGAACCAGGTGCTAAAGAAGTTTTAACATACTTAGGTGGTTGCAATCCTTTTTCAACTGCCTTTTTCGCAACAAGACCAGCACCTAACATTACATATGGGTTAGATGTGTTTGTACAACTTGTAATGGCAGCAATTGCAACTGCACCTGTTTTCATTGATTCTTTTGTGCCATCTTCAAATTCAACAACCGCAGTTTTATCAAATTCATCCTTGTTTAAACCAAATCCTTGATTTCCTTGTGGTGCTACAACTGCATCACGGAAGGATTGTTTCATTTTTGATAAAGGAATTAAGTCTTGTGGACGTTTAGGTCCAGAAAGGTTCGCTTCGATTGTTGATAAATCAAGTTCAATTACATCCGTATATTCTGGTTCTTGGTCCGGGTTGAAGAACAAGTCGTTTGCTTGTAAGTATGATTTTACAAGTTCAATATGTTCTTCTTCACGGCCCGTCAAACGTAAATAATCTAATGATTCTTCATCAACTGGGAAGAAACCGCAAGTTGCACCATATTCAGGAGCCATGTTAGCGATTGTTGCTCTGTCAGCAAGTGGTAATTTAGAAACACCAGGTCCGAAGAACTCAACAAATTTACCAACAACGCCTTTTTCACGCAAGACTTGCGTTACTTTTAATGCTAAGTCTGTAGCTGTAGCGCCATTTGGCAATTCATTTGTTAGTTTAACCCCGACAACTTCTGGAATTGGGAAATATGATGGTTGTCCAAGCATTCCCGCTTCAGCTTCAATACCACCAACGCCCCATCCTAATACACCAATACCGTTAATCATTGTTGTATGAGAGTCTGTACCCACAAGTGTATCAGGAAAAGCAGTGTATTCACCGTTTTCATCTTCTACAGCATGAACGACACTAGCTAAATATTCTAAGTTAACTTGGTGTACGATACCTGTCGCTGGAGGAACGGCACGATAGTTATCAAAAGCTTTTTGTGCCCAACTTAAAAATTGATATCGTTCAGCATTTCGTTCAAATTCTAATTCCATGTTTAGGCGTAAAGCATCATTTGTACCATATTTGTCGACTTGTACAGAGTGGTCTATAACAAGATCAACTGGAATTTCTGGATTGATTTGTTGTGGATCGCCACCCATATCAGCCATCGCTTTTCTTAAAGAGGCTAAATCAACAACTGCAGGTACACCAGTAAAGTCTTGTAGGATAACGCGTGAAGGTTTAAATGGTACTTCACCATCTTTTACTTCTCCAGTACCCCATTTTGCTAAGTTATCCACATGGTCCTTTGTTATTACACGACCGTCTACTTGACGTAAAACAGATTCCAATAGAACACGAATGGAATAAGGTAGTCGAGAAATTTTCGCGACACCTGCTTCTTCAATTGCTTTTAAGCGATAGTAATGATAACGTTTACCATTCAGTTCAAAGGATTGTTTTGAATTATACAAGTTTTCTGTAGTCAAATTAATTTCCCCCCTATGGTCGAAAATCGAAAAGTTAGCTATCTCTAATTTTTCTAACTTTTTCCTCTAAGCTTATATTAATATAATTTAAGAGATAAGTAAATAATGAGTATTTTATTGTTATCTATAAATTTATCTTATGGATTCAAAAGAAAATCCAATAAGATTAAGAAACAAAGGAATCAATACATATAGATGAAATTTCTGTTTAATGGAAATAAATTATTTGAATGTATTAAAAATGAAATAAGCAATCATTATTTTAAAACTTTTTTGTTAAATCTTTAATAATGCGATTATTCCTATTCTTTGTGACAACAAAAATATTTTAACATAATAGTTAATCTGCGTAAATATCTATATTTATAAAGATTTCGAATTTTAACTATAAAAAAGCAACTAAAATAAAGAGACCATTCTATTATTAGAATAGTCCCTATCACCTCAATCAAATAATTGATTCATTTTATTAATTTCACTCTGGTATTGTTCTAGTTTCTGACGCTGGATCTCTCCAGCCACTTCATGGGCGTTCTCAATTTGTTGTTGAACCTCTTTAATCTCTTTTTCAAGTCTTTTCAATTGTTGTCCATAATTTGCTGAAGTTGAATCTAGATTTTCGTAAATATCTTTTGCTTCTTCAAATCCTTGTTGAGCAGCCTGAAAAGCCTGTTGCTTATCTTTATGATATGGAAACTTCTTTGTCATTTTATTCACCTCTATTTTTAGATTGAACAAGAGGTAAATTTTTATTCGTTTATCTTCATCATTTTGGTACAACCTAAAAATACGGTCCCCCACAAATAACTGGAGTTGATAAATTTATGGTACAAAAACGAAATGTGAAAAATAATAGCATGAATAATCATGACAATACACAACCTGAACCGTTAAGCGGGTCGAAAAAAGTTAAAAATCGTAACCATTCTAGACAAAATAATAATCCACATCATGGTTTGTAATAGATCATTTTTTTATCAAAGTTGACTCTCCATACACATTTTATCTTGACGCACGTATACTATTGTTAACACTTTTTAAATGAACCTCAAAAAAATGGGGGACCATTGATGAAACAAAATAAAAACGAAAATTATTTTGAATCTGATGAAATGGAAAAATGGCTTACTCAATATTTTTTAGATCCGTTAACAGATTATTTAGATGAAAATGTTTTTAGAATTGACCTTTTTGACTCCGAGAGTTCCTTCATTGTGGAGGCTTTATTGCCAAAGGTAAAAAAAGAAGATATTCACATTTCAATCAATTCTAACACCCTACAAATAAAAGTTAAACAAAGTTCTCATGATAAAACTCGAACGGTTACCTTCCCTTTTCCTATTTCCCATTTACAAAAAAACATTACTTTTGAAAACGACATTTTAGAGATTGTTTTTTTAAAATCTGAATCTTTATAGTTAATTACAAACAAATATGAACTTTAAAAAAGTCCATATTTGTTTGTAATTCCCTTTACTAGATGTTATCAATTAATTAAAATCAAAATAAGTTCTATTTGGAGGGGTGCTTATGGTTAATAAATGGATTGAATATTTAGAACAAAACAAAGATCAACAACTTATGAAATTAAAGGAATTTTTAAAAATCCCTAGTGTTTCTGCATTATCCAAACATAAAAAAGATATACATAAGGCGGCTAGATGGTTAAGTAACGAGTTAGAACGAATTGGCATGGAAAATGTAAAAGTGATGGAAACAGAAGGTCATCCTATCGTATATGCTGACTGGATCCATGCAGATCATAAGCCTACTGTATTAATTTATGGTCATTATGATGTTCAACCTGTAGATCCATTACATTTATGGGAAACACCACCTTTTGAGCCAACTGTTCGCGATGGCAAAATATTTGCACGCGGAGCCAGTGATGACAAAGGACAAGTTTTTATGCATATAAAAGCATTGGAAGCATTATTAAAAACGGAAGGGAAGCTACCAATAAACATAAAAATAATAATTGAAGGTGAAGAGGAGATCGGTAGCCCTCACTTACCTAAGTTTATTGAAGAAAATAAGGAATTATTGCAAGCTGACGTCTTAGTGATTTCCGATACTGGTATGATTGAAAAAGGAAAACCTTCCATTACATACGGATTAAGAGGATTAACTGGTTTACAAATTGACATTCAAGGAGCAAAAACCGACCTTCATTCCGGTGCCTATGGTGGCGGTGTTCAAAACGCAGCCCATGCTCTCGTTCAATTATTATCCACTTTTCATGATGAAGAAGGACGTATAATGGTCGATGGATTTTATGATAATGTACTATCAATAACAGATGAGGAAAAACAAGCGATTAATGCTTTACAATTAGACGATGAAAAGGTGAGAACAGAACTTGGTGTTCCTGAATTATTTGGTGAACCTGGATACAGTTTTTACGAAAGAACGAGTTATCGTCCAACATTAGAAATTAATGGGATGTATAGCGGTTTTCAAGAGGAAGGAATTAAAACCGTTTTACCAAACCAAGCTAGCGCAAAGATCACATGTCGTTTAGTACCCAATCAAGAACCTGAACAAATTTTAGAACTTATTAAACAACATATTGAGAAACATAAACCGAAAGGAGTGACAGTAAAAATTACTCCATTTGATTCCGGTGCTCCTTTTGTAACACCGCTTAATCACCCGGCAATTCAAGCAGCAGGTCGTGCTGCTTCTAAAATTTACGGTACCGAAACAGCTTATATTCGTAGCGGTGGCTCTATACCAATTGTCGCTGACTTTGCTCAAATTTTACAAGTCCCAATTGTCTTACTAGGGTTTTCTCTAGATAGTGAAAACTTCCATGCTCCAAATGAACATTTCCATTTAGAGAATTTTTATAAAGGGATGCAAACGATGTGTGAATATTGGAATGAATTGGCTGAAATACGATTCAAATAAGATGTACCCCCTTCCTTAATTGGATGGGGGTTAAAAATTATTTATTTAGTCGTACAGACATATTTTTCCTTCTACTTTCTGTTAATATACGAGGGGATATTGAAATTAATAAAATAAGTACGATAATACAGAACAAGAATGAACCTAATCCAGCTGGACCATTTACGACTAAAGAGTACAACCAAACCGGTTGGCCTTCGGGCGCATAACTTCCCCAAAAAACTATACCAGCAATATAATGAACTAGATAACGAGCAAAACTACCAACAAATGTAGCTATTATTATATAGAAAAAACCAATGTTCTTCTTCCCTTCGTCAAAACAATTTTGTATCATTCCCATAAACAATCCGGCAAAACCAATAAAAGCAAATGCAACAAAGTATTCAATTATAAACTGAAACCAATGAAGGATATAAGCATCACCGAAAATTACTTGAAGTACTCCCCAGAGAAATCCAGATAATACACCATATTTAAATCCCCATCTAAAAGATAGAATGAACACAGGGACCATTGCGAAGGAAATAGATATCCATGGTCCTAATTGTATCGATGGTAATAAATCGATAATAAACGCTAATGCTGCCAAAATCGATGTTTCAATGAGTGGTTGTAATTGATTTGTGCGCATAAAAAAACCTCCTATGTAATTTAACGAAACGTTCCATAGGAAGCTCAGAAAAGGAGAAAAGATTACGTACATTCTCTTTTCTTCCACAATCCCTACGCCAGTACTAACTGAACAGGTTCAAAGGGTCAGAATAAAAAGACATATCGTCAATTTATTCACTCTCAGCATAAGCTCCCCCTGTGGAAACGTTGTTTCATATCATCTTTAATTATAAACGATAACAAGAAAAATACAACGCTTATATGAAAAACGTATAAATTTAGGACTGTCATAAAGACAGCCCTATTTCTAACTCATGTGTAATCAACTTTCATTCGTTTTTACTGAAACGGATTGTTTTTTACCTTCACGATAAAACTCAAGCTCTATAGTATCTCCAGGCTTCACTTTACTATACAAATATTTTCGTAGCTCAGTTGTATTTTTCACTTCATTACCATTAATACCTACAATAACATCATTTACTTTCAGACCAGCCTTTGCAGCGGGTGAACCTTCTTTAACCCCTGCTACAACAATACCTTGTTCAATATTTCCGAACATACTCTGACGATAAAACTGAACAATGTCAGCCATATCATACATTTCGATTCCGATGAATGGTCGTTTGACTTGTCCATTCTCGATTAATTGTTCTGCAATTGGAAGAACATCGTTCGCTGGAATAGCAAAACCTAAACCTTCTACTCTTTCATCGGCAATTTTTAAACTATTTATACCGATTACTTCTCCACTTGCATTAATTAAAGCACCACCACTATTTCCTGGATTTATTGCTGCATCGGTTTGGATTACATCTAATTCCCATTCACCTGCAGAAGTTTTTACTCCAACTGTTCGGTCAATTGCACTAATAATCCCTTGTGTAACGGTTCTAGAAAATTCAAGTCCTAGTGGATTACCAATTGCAATGACTTCATCTCCTGGACGTAATTTACTTGAATCACCAAAACTTGCAACTTTATCAACATGAGCTTGATCGATCTTCAATACTGCTAAATCGGTTAACGCATCCGCTCCAACTATTTCAGCTTTTACCGTTTCACCATCATATAAAGAAACTTCAACTTCATTCGCTCCTTCAATGACGTGGTTATTTGTAATAATATATCCATATTGATCATCCTTATGGAAAATAACTCCAGAACCTGTTCCAGCTTGGACATTTTCTTGTTGGAAATAAAACTGGTTGTTAAGCTGTTGTAAATTAATTACCCCCACAATTGTAGGAGATAATTCTTCAACTATATCAGCTATAGATGCATTGTCAGCTGAAGCAAAGGTTGGAGTATATTCCACATCAGATGATTTATTTTGTAGCTGTGTCGAATTAGATGAGTGATCGCCATTTTCAAAAGGTAGATCAAAATAAGCTATCGCTGAAATGGTTAAAGCCGAACTTATTACACCGACTAACAAATAGGAAACTACTTTTTTAAACCAACGTTTTTTCATGCTATTTTTTAGTTTGAATTTTTGATCATCGTGCTTATTTATACCTTCAAAAGTATCCCTATAATCATTTGAGCTTTCATATTTGTTGATAATATCACTTTGTTCACCATGCTCACTTTCAAAACTATTCACCTTCTGTGTACTAGTTTGTTGTAATTGGAATTGCTGATCCTTATAATTAGTCTGTTTACGATTTTCGCTATTAACTGATTCTGGTGAATTTAAACTTTCATTTGAATCAAAATTTGATTGATTTTTTGTATGATTATCCATTTTCTCTACCCTCACTCCCTACTTCTCACATCTATTGTAGTCAACATTTATGAAAAAACTGTGAAAAGAGATGAAAAAATTGTTGAAAACGATCATTGATATAACATTACTTAATACGTTAAAACAGAATTTTTATCACGGTCATTATATCATCAATATTAATTTTAAATAAAACGAAAAAAAAATATAATCATCTTCTTCAAAAAACAACTTGCAATAATAGTAAAAATAAAAAAGATGATCCCGGAAAATAAGAATCATCTTTCGACGAAAAATTATTGCAACCGAATTAATCAATAATAATTTTTAAATATTGTTTTGAAAAAAGAATACTAACGAACGTTTGTTTTTCCTTTTTATTTAAGGATTATCATTTATTTCAATACCATTGTGCAAAATAACGTTGATGAGAGCAGGATACTTTGGATATCCTGCTCTTTTTTCATTTATTCACTTATTTTTTCAGTAATCATTACACCTCTTTTTTCCATTTCTTCAATGTACGTTTGACCAGGAACGACTTGCTCAGGTGGAAATACACCTCTCTTATTAATTACCCCTTTAGCAATCATTTGGGCAACTACAGATATTGTATAAGCTGTTGATCGAGCCAATGCAGTCACGTTTTCTTTATTGTTCTTATAACAAATCATTTCATAAGTATAGGAAACCTCTTTTATATCTTTCAACCCGGAAACGATAACCCGAAGAAGTGTAACATCTTCTTTATCCTTCAATTCTACGATTGGATCTAAAACTTTTAATAATACTTTTCTTGGATTAACTTTCATCCCATCTATTTCGACAAAGTAATCATTTCTCGTTAAATTTAAATCAACTAAAAGTTTTGCTTTTTCAGCATGGCCAGGATAGCGGATCGTTTTATACTCTAATGTCTCTAATTCGGGGTATGATTTTGATAAGGTCGATGTTCCTCCAGATGTATGAAAGGCTTCTAATGGACCAAATTTTTCAAAGTATATTGGCTCAACCTCAGATAATGAAGGAACTTCCATCAATTTTCCATTTCGAATAATTAAAGCAGGGTCTGTATAATGATCGAACAAACCTTCCATTGAAAAAACATGATTATATTCTAATGGTGGCTCTGGCCGAAGTGGAATACCACCAACATATAATTTAATGGATTTTACTTTAGATAATTTACTCACACCATAACCAGATAAAATATTTATCATTCCCGGTGCAACCCCAAGATCAGGAATAATGGTCACATTCGCTGCCTTTGCTTTTTCCTCTAACTTTAGAACTTCATCCGTTATGTGACCAATATGTCCACCTAAATCAACAGAATGTACACCGACTTTTATTGCTGTTTTCGCCACTTTTACATTAAAAGAATAAAATAATGCATTAATAATACAATCAAATTGTTTCATGTAATTTTCTAATTCTTCTTCATTGTCAGCATTCACTTTAAATGCTTTTACTTTATCAGAGCCGATTTCTAATTCAGCTTTTTTTGCTCGTCCATAATTCACATCTGCAATACCAACAAAGGTAACACCACTACTTTTTGATAAGTCCCTAGCCGCTTCTTTTCCCATTAATCCAGCACCTAATACGCCGATTTTCAAAAACTCTCCCCCTTTTATTAGTAATCTGGCAGATTCTTAACATATCTACTCCTTGTTATCATTAACTGCTATATAACTATCATATTATGAAATGGTTCAATTTATTTCTTAAAAAAATCCAGTTCAACAATGACATGTAAATAATGTCATTAATGAACTGGACCAAAGTTGCTGTTCATTTAAACAGCTGGAAAAAGATGGAGGAAACTACAATTACAATAATCAAAATGTTTTGACATGTCGGTCTAACTATATTGTAAACCTTTTTATCTTATTTGTAAACGTTTTCTTTTTT
>CADBNU010000427.1 GCA_902796085.1 Heyndrickxia coagulans | reverse complement strand
TTTTGATGCTAATCGAATTTTTATAACCTTTGACTTTATTATTTATCTCTTATAAGATTTAACTAAAATTTTTAGAAAGCATACGATATTGTAATAAAGGCTTACAGTCGGATGTCTTCTTACTAAAGAGGTGGAACAAGCATGCATGTGATCGACTTACATTGCGACGCGTTATGGAAATTAGCCGAACATAAAGGAAAGTTAACATATCGTAATTCAAAAGAACTGGACACAAATTTGACTCGTTTACAAGAAGGGAAAGTAAAGGTGCAAGCCTTTGCGATCTTTTTAGAACCGGATATTAAATCCGATCAAATGTTCCAAGCTGCCTTGGAACAAGTGGACTATTTTTATGTAGAGGTATTAGCAAAAAATCCCGAAATGAAGCATATTAGAAAATGGTCTGACTTTGATACGATAGAGGATGGAGAAATCGGTGCCTTTTTAACTCTGGAAGGTGTTGATGCAATAGGAAATGATTTAACTAAGCTTCGCACGCTTTATAATCTTGGTGTCATGTCTGTTGGACTAACATGGAACTATGCTAACCTAGCTGCGGACGGAGCAAGTGAACCGAGAGGTGGGGGACTGACAAGTTTCGGTAAGGAAGTTGTGAAGTTAAATAATGAATATGAAGTATTCACGGATGTTTCACATTTATCAGAACGGGGATTTTGGGATGTGATGGAGTTGGCGGATTTCCCGATTGCAAGTCATTCGAATGCGAAGGCCATATGTAACCATAAAAGAAATTTAACTGATGAGCAAGCAAAGGCAATGTTTGAAAGAGGTGGGATGATTCATGTTGTATATAATCCACCGTTTATTAAAGAAAATGGTAAAGTTTCCATCGATGATTTAGTAAAACATATTGAACATTTTTGTGAATTAGGTGGCGTTAATAAAATTGGACTTGGTTCAGATTTTGACGGTATTGAAACAAAGGTCAAAAATCTTGAAAATGCAGCAATGACACAAAACTTGATACTAAAACTTTTAAAATATTATAAAGAGGATGAAGTAAAAGGATTTGCATATCAAAACTTTTTAAATCATAGACCAAAAAGTAGGGGCTGAGCAATTACCCCTTCTATTTTTTATGGGACAATTTTCGGTATTTACCTATTCGTTACACGAAATCTTTCTCTCATTGTAAAATTAGTAGAATAAATATAGGTAACAAGACTTAAAGCACCTCCTTAAAATTAGTATAAAATAGTCCGTGTATAATATTAAAAACATTCAAAAAATATAGTATTGTTTTAGTAGGTTAGTCATAGTAGTGAGAGACAATGGAGAAAAAATGAAGGAGGGCTATAAAGTGAAAAAAATGTTGAAAATCCTATTATCGATTTTATTGATTGCATCTTTTCTTCCAACAAAACAAGTTCTTTCACAAACAAAGGAAGAATCAGATGTTGAACTGTGGAATGTCCTTAAACCGCTTAGTACAACTGTAACATTTTTAAATACTGGTGCCCATCCCGATGATGAAAGAAGTGATTTCCTAGCTTATTTATCAAGGGGTCTCGGTGTTAAAACAGCGAGTTTAATTGCGAATCGGGGAGAGGGTGGACAGAATGAAATTGGAACAGAATTAGGTGATGCTCTTGGTATTATTCGTTCCAATGAAATGATTGAAGCAGCAAAAATAACAGGGGTGAAGGCTTATCATTTAAGTGAAACAACATCAGATCCAATCTATGATTTTGGATTTTCCAAATCTCCTGAAGAAACCCTTCAAAAGTGGGGTGAAGAGCTTACTTATGAACGATTTATCCGCTTTATACGAACGTATAAACCTGATATCGTTATGCCCTCATTTCGGAATGTAGATAGCCAACATGGACACCATCGAGCAATATCCATTTTATCATTACAAGCATTTGAAGATGCCGCAAATCCAAATATTTTCCCAGAACATTTGCAAGAAGGGTTAACACCTTGGCAAATTAAAAAGGTCTATTTACCAACCGATTCCAGTTCTAATCCTAAGAAATCTACTTCCATTGAAATTGGTATTTATGATCCGATTTACAAAATGACATATCCTCAACTAGGTGAACAATCCCGATATATGCACAAGAGTCAAGGAATGGGAGAAGATATCCCTGCTGAGCCCCGACAAGTTCATATTGAACTAGTTAAAGCTGTTGATTCGTCCAATCATCCCGAATTATTTACCGGCATCCCATATGACTTTATGGAATGGGCAGAGCTTATACCACAAAATGACTTAAAAAATCAATTAAAAAAATTACAAAAAGACTTAAATCAAATCATTGAACTTTATCCAAATCGTGAAGAGATCTTACCAAATCTACAAAAATCATTAAAAGATGTGGAACGTTTAATAAGTAAAGTTGAAAAAGCCAATTTAGAAGAAGATACAAAAACGGATTTGCTTCACAAATTAAAAATGAAAGAACAACAGTTGAAAGATGCAAGTTTTGTTGCATCGAGTCTTGATGTGAAAACAACAATCAATACGCATATACTAACCCAAGGAGAAAAGGCAACTGTCAAAATGACCATTTCGAATAATGGAAATAGGGATATTCATCATGTTGAAGCTTCTCTTCTCTTACCAGAAGGGTGGGAAAATAGTGGTACACAAAAAATTTCAACATTAAAACGAAATAAATCCGAAACAATTAAGTTTAATATACAGGTTCCTCCTAACGCCAAATATTTTGATCCATATGGAGAACCCGTTATTAAAAGTAAAATTAAGTTTAAGGAAAATGGCTATACAACTGAATCGATACTAGACCTTGAGGAAACAGTTGCGGTTTTACCGGAATTGAGTGTAACATTAGATCCGCAAAATGTTGTGGTAAACACGGTAGATGTACAAGAAACCATACCGGTAACTGTAAAAGTGAAAAATTTTGATGAAGATGCTAAAAAAGTGAACGTCAGCTTAAAACTTCCAGAAGGTTGGTCAAGTACTCCTGTTGAAAGCGAAATCTCTCTGACAAAACGATTTGAAGAAAAAGAGACTACCTTTAACTTAACTCCACCGAAAGATATAAAATCAAGCAATTTTATAATTGAAGCACAAGCAACAGCAGACGAAAAAACTTATAACACTAATGTTCAAGAAATTTCTTATAAACATATTAAAGATTCATATTATCAATACCCAGCTAAGATTAACGGAGTTGCTTTTGAATTATTTAAACCTAACCAACTCAAAATTGGGTATATTGAAAGTGGTTTCGACAAAGTGGCCGATTATTTAATCAATGCTGGTTTTGACGTAACTAAATTAACAAAGGATGATTTAGCAACAGGAGATCTCTCACAATATGATACGATTATCACTGGTATTCGTGCATATTTATCTAGGGATGACTTAGTCGAAAACAACGACAGATTATTAGAGTACGTTAAAAATGGGGGTCATGTCGTTGTTCAATATCATAAAACAGGTGAAAGATTTGAAGGACAGGCACCATATCCAATTAAAATTGGCAGCCCGTCGATTCGCTGGCGTGTTACAGATGAAACTGCCCCAGTCGAGGTAATGAAACCGGACCATAATCTGTTACATACTCCAAACGAAATAACTGAAGCGGATTGGGAGAATTGGGTCCAAGAAAGAGGTTTGTATTTTCCAAGCGATTGGGATGAGAATTATGAAACCTTGGTAAAGATGGGAGACCCTGGAGAAGAGTATTTTGAAAGTGGTATTTTATTAGCTGAATATGGAGAAGGAACCTATTTATATACAAGTTTAGTATTTTATAGACAAATGGAAAACCAAGTGCCAGGGGCTTACAGAATATTTGTGAATTTAATCAGTTACGGAGCAGAGTAATATATATGTAATAAGGCTCATTGGTTAATGGGCCTTGTTTTTAGTTTGAAAAGTAATTTTGGAAGTAAGGTGATATAAAGTTAATATTCTAAAAATATTGACTTATCAATTTATTAAGAATAAAATTCCTTTAGTTAGTTACTAAAACTAAATAACTCTATTGCTTTCTATAAATATTCCAAGATTAATAAAGTGATTCATTAACTAATATGATAGTTATGTACCAATTACTTTCAACCGAATTGAGGATTGTCGATGCAAGTAAGCAATTGTGTTATAGGGAATGGGATAGGTAGTGGACTTAGATTAAATGGGAAATTTATATGAAACGTTCAGCTGCAGCAGAAATTAGCTTTATGATGATTGGTGCTGAAGCAAAAAGTGGGACGAATATGAGGGGATGTAATCCAGGTCATTTCGAAATATCAACAGGTTGAATATGTTTGAAGGTTCGGTTCATTCCTCCTCGTGATTTGAGGCATATACCGGGTACCACGCATAGTTAAATAACGCTTTAGTTAATTAAGCTGGTTTGTATGGACAGTTTATCTAGCATTCGAACATTTCCGTCAACCGGCATTTATAAAATAGAAAATGGGAGGGGTTTATGTGAGAAAAAAAGTCTTTTTAGTATTTTAATTGTTTTGTTTATGCTTTTTGTAACCGCTTGTAGTAGTTCGAATGAAAACAAAAGCAATTCTTCGTCTCCATCAGGAAATCTTGTGATTTATACAGCACGGGATCAAACCGTTGTTGATAAAGTAAAGAATATGTTTAATGAAAAGTATCCTGATATTCAAGTGGATGTGCTAACAATGGGAGCACAAGAAATTTTAGAACGTGTTCGAGCAGAAAAAACAAATCCACAAGCAGATTTTTGGTGGGGTGGAACACAGTCTGCCTTTATGCAAGCGGCTGAGGAAGATTTATTAGAACCTTATAAGCCTAGTTTTGATGAGGCAATTAAACAGGAACATAAAGATGCAGAAGGTCGTTGGTACGGTGAAATGTTATTGGCAGAAGTAATCATGTACAACAGTGATGTTTTATCAAAAGAAGAAGCTCCACAAGATTGGGATGAATTGTTGGATCCAAAATGGAAAGAAGAAATCATTATTCGTGGAGTACTACCGTCCGGCACAATGAGAACGATTTACTCGGCGATGATTTATCGTCAAGATCCTAATGATCCTGAAAAAGGGTTTGAATGGTTAAGAAAATTAGATGCAAATACGAAAGAATATGCCCAAGATCCTACGAATTTATATTTAAAATTAGCACGTCAAGAAGGCACAGTATCTTTATGGAACTTGCAAGATATTTTGATTCAAAAGTATTCCAACAACCAACCGTTTGATTATGTTTATCCAACAAGTGGTGCCCCAATATTAGTTGATGCAGTAGGTCTTGTGAAGAACGCTAAAAACCTAGAAAACGCTAAGTTGTTTTATGAATTTTTGTTTGATAAAGAAACGATAACACAACTATCAAAAGATTTATACCAAATCCCATCTCGTACAGATATCGATCCTTCTACAATGCCAGAATGGTATCAAAAGTTAGAATTGAAAGAACTCAAGTTAGATTGGAAGGTAATGTCTGAAAACGAAATGAAATGGATGGAATATTGGGACGAAAATATTAAAGGTCAAAATTAGAATATAACAGGGTGAATCTACACCCTGTCCTACATAAGCGAGGTGAAATGTTTGAAAAGCGTAAAACTTGATCATGTTTACAAAATGTTTGGAAATGCTAAAGGTGTTGAAGATATCAATCTTGATATCCAGTCAGGTGAATTTTTCACCTTTTTAGGCCCAAGTGGATGTGGAAAAACAACAACGCTTAGAATGATTGCAGGATTTTACTTCCCTACACGGGGAAAAATTTATTTCGACCAGCAAGATGTTACGACATTACAACCTAATAAACGAAATATAGGTATGGTTTTCCAAAACTATGCATTATTTCCTCATATGACTGTGTTTGAAAATATCGCCTTTGGATTACAAGTACGTAAACGATCGAATGCAGCTATTAAGGAAAAGGTGAATAACGTACAAAAACTTGTTCACTTAGATGGTTATGGTTCTCGTAAAATCACGGAACTTTCTGGAGGACAGCAACAGCGTGTTGCATTAGCTAGAGCACTAGTCATTGAACCGGATATATTACTCCTCGATGAACCATTATCTAATTTAGATGCCAAGCTCCGCGAGGAAACTAGAGTTGAAATTAAAAGATTACAAGTAGAATTAGGAATTACAACTATATATGTAACCCATGACCAGCATGAAGCAATGGCAATGTCTGACCGAATTGTAGTAATGAATAAAGGGAAAGTTCAGCAAATTGGTACACCTCAAGAAATTTATAACGCCCCTGCCAATACATTTGTTGCTTCTTTTATCGGAGAATCAAATATTTTACAAGGAGTCATAAAAGAGATAAATGGAAATGTAGTTATTGTAGATTTAGGTGAAGGTGTGCAATTACGGGGGAATAAAAATAACTGTGGCCCGAATGTGCAATTTACTATTGGAGAAACTGTCAATTTGTCAATCCGACCAGAGATGATTGTGGAAGGTGATGGATCAAATGCAATATCAGGGGAAGTACAGCTAGTCGAATTTTCCGGCATAATGATTAAATATTTAGTAAAAGCCGGAAAGAACAAAATCAATGTTATGTTTGTTAATAAAGGAATCAATATATTAGAGCGTGGGGAAAAAATTACGGTCCATATTCCTGAAAATGGAATTTATTTTTTAGGAAAAGAGTGGTGAGATAAATTGAACTTGCCAAAAACAACGATGAAACCGAGTATTTGGACAAGATTAACGCAATCAAAATATTTCGTATATATATTAGTTTCTCCATTATTTTTAATACTTTTTGCCTATGTTATTTATCCATTATATAAAACCTTTTTACAGAGTGTTGTGGGAGAAGCTGGATTATCAACTGAAAGTTATCGGAACTTTTTTAGCCTTGAGAGTACGGCCAATCTAGAAGCGTTGTTTAATAGTGTTTTTATCTCCATAATTAGTGTGATTTCCTGTGCAATAGTTGGAGTTACAATGGCTTTTCTTTTACAAAGATATGAGTTTCCTGGCAGAAAAGTTTTATCTGTTCTCGTTTTAGTTCCGATGGCTTTACCACCGTTAATTGGTGCGTTATCATTTACCTTTTTATACGGTGAAAGTGGCATTTTTCCTCGTTTTTTTCAATCATTACTAAATACAGACGAAGTCCCTTTTGCTTTAAGTGGAATATGGGGAGTTATCGTTGTTCATACATTTACGATGTACACATATTTTTATTTAACAGCTTCAGCAGCAATTAAAGATCTCGATCCATCTATAGAAGAAGCCGCTACGAGTTTAGGTGCGAGTAGATTTCGAATTTGGAGAAAAATTATCTTGCCGATGTTAACGCCTGCTATGGTCGCCTCATCATTACTTGTTTTTATGATCTCGATGGCTTCGTATACAGCACCGTTAATGTTTGGCGTTGAAAGAACAATGACAATGCAAATCTATCTTTCACGAACAAATGGAAATTTAGAAATGGCTGCAACACAGTCAACCATTCTCTCCATTGTTTCCATATTATTTTTAATTATCATGCGTTTGTATCAAAATAGAAGAAATTATCAAAATCAAAGTAAAGGGATTAGCGTTCATCGTACTGAGGTACGATCAACTTTTATGAAATACTTATCTATGATTTTATCTATCATAGGCACCATTATTTTACTCTTACCTATTCTCGTAATTGTATTAATTTCATTTTCAGTGGACGGTGAATGGACTGTACAAATTATTCCAACAGCCTATACACTCCAACACTATATTGATCTGTTTACAGACGGAGATACATGGAGGCCAATTTGGAATAGTATAAAAATGAGTACCGTTGCAGTAGTTGGTAATATCATCTTCGGTGTTGCTGCTGCTTATGCCATGGCTCGATTAAATTTTAAAGGCAAAACACTAATGGATACTTTGATTATGATTCCATGGGCATTACCTGGAACAGTTGTAGCGGTTAATCTGATTGCAGCCTTCAGTGAGCCGACAGTCTTTAGTTTTAATCAAGTATTAATCGGTACATTTTGGATATTGCCGTTAGCTTATTTTGTCCGCCAATTACCACTAGTATTTCGTTCGACATTCGCCAGCTTAATGCAAATGGATAAATCAGTAGAAGAAGCGGCAAGAAGTTTAGGAGCAAATTGGTGCTACTCATTTAGAAAAATTGTTTTACCAATTACAATGTCGGGTGTACTAGCAGGGACTTTATTAGCATTTGTTCAAGGATTAGGTGAATTTGTCGCCTCAATATTAATTTATAATGTATCAACAATGCCTATGTCTGTTGCAATATTCCAAAAGTTATACGCTTTTCAATTCGGAACGGCGTGTGCCTATGGTGTATTGCAAGTTTTACTAATTGTTATCGTACTATTAATCACGCAAAAATTAGAAGGTAGTATGGCGTCAAATAACATGATGTAGGATGGGATGTAAGGAGTATTTAATAAAAAAGGAAAGGACTGCTTCCATTGAAATCATATCGAAGTCATATTATAGAAAGAGAAGGTACGGAGTTTCCATCTCAGACCTATAAAGAAATCGTCTTAAAACCTGCATTTAATCAAGCGAAAAGGCATTTTATAAAGCCTTTGTTACAGATTCATTTAGCACATATCATTATGCTTGTGGAAGAAGGAATTGTCAAAAAAGGAGAAGCCACGAAAATAATAAGAGCTATTCGAAAAATAAACGTTGAAGAAGTAGAACAAGCACACTACGACTCAAGATTTGAAGATTTATTTTTTCAAATTGAACATTTTTTAATTAAAGAAGCAGGAGATATTGCGGGCAATCTTCATATTGCCCGAAGTAGAAACGATATGGGCATTGCTATATACAGAATGACTTTACGTGAAAAAATATTAGAGTTAATTGAATCAGCCCTCGAGCTACGGGAAAGTTTAATTAATTTATCTTCTGAACATATTAATACGATTATGATTGGTTATACTCACACACAACAAGCGCAGCCGACTACAATCGGTCATTATTTAAATGCAATGACAGATTTACTAACTAGAGATATTGATAGACTGAAAGCCGCATATAATAATGTAAACCGAAGTAGTATGGGGGCAGCTGCTTTAACAACGTCAGGATTTCCTGTGAATCGAAAACGAATGCAGCAATTATTAGGATTTGAACAATTGATAGATAATTCATGGGATGCGGTAGCCGGTGCTGATTATATTGGAGAAACAGCTACTGTTGTCCAGCTTGCTGCAATTAATTTAGGACGTTCAATACAAGACTTTCTGCTATGGGGAACACAGGAATTTGATGCATTTAAACTAGCTGCTCCATATGTTCAAATCAGTTCCATTATGCCACAGAAGAGGAATCCTGTATCCATTGAACATATGCGATCACTTTTATCCAGTGTAGTAGGAAATTCTCAGACAGTATTAACGATGATGCATAATACACCATTTGGAGATATTGTTGATACAGAAGATGATATGCAGCCATATATGTGGAAGGCAATCGAAACTTTACAAGGCGTTTATCGACTTCTATCGAGTGTGTTAACAACAATGGAAGTGAATAAGCGAAAATTATTAAATCGCGCAAAGGAAAGTTTTGCAAATGTGACGGAGCTTGCGGATACATTAGTCAGGACAAATCATATACCATTTCGAAAAGCCCATGAAATCGTAAGTTCAACTGTGCAAGATTTAGTAATACAAAAGAAAGAATCGATAAATAACCTTACGTTAGATATTTTAAATAAACATGCAGAAAGAATTATTGGAAGAAAATTAAATTTAACAGAAGAAGCTTTAAAAAAAGCTCTAGATCCTCAACATTTTGTTCAAATCCGTACACTTGAAGGTGGGCCAAGTCCGGAAAGGATGACCAAAACCATTGAAATAAGAGAAAAGGAACAACAACAATTACAACAATGGTTGAAAGGAAAATATCAATTTTTACAAACAGCTTGTCGTTCAATTGAGAATATTGTAAAGGAATGGATAGGAAATAATTGATATTAACTTTCCAATGCTTGCAATGATGGCGAACAAAAATCATTGCCGCAATAACGGAATGAGGAGGGGGAAAAACCCTCAAGTAGAGGTTAAGATCAGGCTATATTGTGAAGTATAAAGGAAATTGAAAAGCCGTTGGCAGGTTTCAATATAAATAGGTAAAGAGATTATTTGAAAAGTATTAGATAGTGAAATTTAATTTGAGTAATATTTTAATAATAAAGAACTATTCACTAATTTAAAGGGATGATTTTATACTAATTTTTAGATTGTCACTCCTTTGGAAAATCGCCTGAAATAGATGAGATTTATATATAGGGCGATCTTTTTATTTTTAGTCGTAAAATGTGGCAGTACATAGATGTTACATATACTAACTATAGGCAGCAAATTTTATCTGGAAGGACAATAGATTTTTAAAAAAAGCTTAATTGCAGTAATTGCTTTTTTACTATTGCAAATTTTCTGCTGTCCCTATATAATAAAGAGTGTTATAATATAAATAATAAATTTCAATGTGGGGCATTAGCACAGTTGGGAGTGCGCTTCGCTGGCAGCGAAGAGGTCACCGGTTCGAGCCCGGTATGCTCCATACTAATTCAAGTATTGATATAGAGCGGTTCTTGGTACGTCCGAGATCGCTCTATTATTTTTCACAAAGTCTTTTTTGCCGACATTTTGCCGACCAAACCACAAAATTAAGTGTTTTTTGATACTTCTTAATGACTCATAATGGATTTAACAAAAAATTAATTACCATGATCTGTTTTATCTAAAGATAATGCAGCGTCTAATTTTGCAGTTGCAATTTCATCAGCTTGTCTTAGGGCATGACCATATATATTCATTGTTGTTTTTATGTTTGAATGTCCTAAACGTTCAGAAATAATTTTTGCATGTACACCTTCATTGATAAGTAAAGTGGCAGAGGTATGTCTTAAAGCATGTAAATTAATATATTTAAGATTATGCCGTCTGATAAATCTTTGCCACCAATTTTTTATAGCACTTGGATGATAAGGTTTTCCAGTTTCGTCACATAACAAAAAGTTGTATTTCCCTTTTCCCCATTTATCTTTGTCTTGGATAGCTATTCTTTCTTTTTTACGTTGTAATTCTAGTTTTTTTATTTCGGGAATGAGCGATTCTGATATAACAATGTCACGTTTGTTCGCTTCCCCATTTCCTTTTTTTATTTCATGTACCTGGTAACCTTCTTCCTTTGTATACGTAACGGCTTGTTCGACATGCATTATTTTATTTTCATAATTGAAATGCTTAAATTCTAGGCCAAGTAGTTCTGATCTACGCAAGCCAGCGGTAATTGCCAATTTAATGATAATCCTCCAATGTAACGGTTCACTTTCTAGACATTTTATCAATTTACTAGCTTCTTCTAGTGTATACACTTCGATTTTTTTATTTTTAAATTTAGGTTTTTCTATATCATCCATTGGATTTTCTTTTAACACTTTTAGCTTTATTGCAAACTTGAAGATACTTTTTAAAATCCGATGATGGTACTCAATAGTCGCTCCTGATAACTTCCCTTGTTTAGTAACTAGTTTCCCGTCTTTATTTCGCACCTTATCTAACCTCATTCCTTCTTCGGAAAGGTTATCCAAAAAGTCCATAATGTGCTTAGGCTTGACTTGATCCATTCGCAAATATTTAAAAGCAGGAAGGATTCGAGCATCTAAATAACGCCTGTAAGTATCAAGTGTAGTATGAGCAAGGTTTTTCTTAGCCCATTTAGGCCAATATTCTTTTTCAACAAAATCAACAAACCACATTTTTTCTGGTTCAAAGTAACCTTCACCAGTCACTTCGTATACAAAACGAATTAATTTCTTATCGGCTTCCGTTTTGTTCTTTGCAGTAACCGTTTTATACTTTTTGTGTCGTTTCCTCTTCCCAGTTTTTGGATCGATGTAACTTCCTAAGTCCACTTCCAGTTGCCATTTGTTATTCCCTCTTTTCCTTACATAACCTTTTGCCATATTGAAACCTCCTTCATTTTTAAGGGAATGTATGTTCTGTTGTTGTGTTAAGAAAAAGCCCCGACAAATGGGGGAAATATAAATAACAATGTTGTTATTGTTTGAATATTTTATTATGTGATATGATAATATTATTAGAGGAGGTGTTCGGTTTGAAAGCAAAAGATTTACAAAGACACATTTTTCCTTTGGCGAAAAAATTAATAAGTCAAGAATATGAGTCTAGTATTAAATCCCAAAAGAT
>CADBNU010000426.1 GCA_902796085.1 Heyndrickxia coagulans | reverse complement strand
TTTTAATCTTACACAAAATTCTTGATTAGTACCCAAAAAAGGTTGATCATTTTATATCTATTACAAATGATTAACCTTTTTATTCATGAGTAACTTTGAAATAAAGACGACTTATCATATCGTTGAAATTCTCTTTAAGCTAGATTCTAAGATGATAGATTTATTATTCACTTAAATTTTGCTGTTAACAATACCGATTCGCCACGGTGTACAGTAGGATCACTTGTTTTCGTTAAAGTATCTACAATATCCAAATTAGTAATGACAACTGGAGAAATGATGCTGTCTGCTTTTTCTTTAATAAATTCTAAATCAAAGGTTACAAGTTTATCTCCTGCTTTCACTTGATCACCTTGTTGTACATGCCCTTCAAATCCTTCTCCATTTAAAGCAACCGTTTCCAAACCAATATGAATTAATACTTCTAGACCATTAATTCCACGAATACCTACTGCATGTTTAGTTGGGAAAAACTGGATAACTTCTCCGTCCAACGGAGACACAACAACACCTTCTGTAGGTTCAATCGCCATACCGTCACCTAGCATTTTTTGACTAAACATTTCATCTGGTATACCTTCTATTGCGACTGTGTTTCCAGTAATTGGTGCAACAAGCGTTTCTTCTGACTCTTTTTTTTCTCTAAAAAATTTTTTTAACATACTATTTCCCCCCTGTGTTTCTTTAAAATTATCATAATGAATAGGAAAAAGGTAAAAAGGTATTTGTTATTCTACCTTTTCACCTTTTCCCCAAATAAATTATTTTAATTCTGGCCAATATTCTTTATTTGCTTCAATTAAATCATCTAAAATTTCTTTCGCTACTTTTGCGCTTGGAACTGTTTTAGATAATGTTAATGCTTGCCACAATTTTTGATAGCTTCCTTCAATATAAGCTTGAACGACTAATTTTTCCACGGTTACTTGTTGATACATTAATGCTCGTTGAAATTCTGGAATTTTTCCTTGTGCTAATGGTTCTGGACCATCCGAACCTACAATACAAGGTACCTCTACCATTGCGTCGTCGTCGAAGTTTGCTATCGCTCCATTATTTTCAACAATCATAATCATTCTTTCATGTGTATTAAAGGCAATGGCACAAGCGAGATCGACAATAAATGTCGCGTGGCTACCAATGAGAAATGTGCTATCTTTTGATGTTCCTTGTTCAATGATCCTTTTGGCAGTAGAAAATATTTCTTTTTCACGACCATCCATAACTTCATTCGCACGAGTATATTCAGGGTTTGAATGTTCAACGACATAATCAGGATAGAAATAATATTTTAAATACGTATTTGGTAAAAATCTCGGGTCAACAGCTAACAAATCTTTTGCTTTTCTATGCGTTTCTTGCCAACTCTGATCCATATGTTGAGTATCAACTTCAATTTGTGTAAGGTAACCATGTTCAGCCACATAATCACGAATTTGTGGTAAATATTCGTTACCAGCTTTATCCTTCACACTTGTCCACCAACCAAAGTGATTTAGACCAAAGTAGCGTACTTCTAAATCTTTTGGAGTTAGACCAACAATTTGCGACATTCGACGAAGTGTACCAACTGGCATATCACAAATATTTAATACTTTCGAATTTGGACGTAACACACGGCATGCTTCTGCAACAATCGCTGCTGGATTTGAATAGTTTAACATCCAGCAATGTGGCGAATATTTTTCCATAATATCAATTAGTTCAATCATATCGCCAATACTACGCATTCCATAAGCAATTCCACCAGGTCCACATGTTTCTTGACCTACAACCCCGTGTTTCAAAGGGATTTTTTCATCGAGTTCGCGCATTTTATATTTACCCGTACGAATGTGGGCGAAACAAAAGTCAACATCTGTAAAAGCTTGCTCTGGATCCGTTGTATATAAGTATTCAATTTGTGGAGCTTGTTCTTTTAAAACAATTTCGATTGCTTTCCCTAAAATGGCTTGTCGTTCTGCGTCATTATCATAAAGTTTTAATGTTTTAATTGGAAAGCGATCTAAATTATCTAGTAACATCATTACAATTCCTGGTGTATACGTACTTCCTCCACCTGCGATTACAATTGAAAATTCTCTCATGTGATCCCTTCCTCTCATTTTGAATTTATTCATCTTCTGATAACCCTAAGTATTCATCTACAGCTTTACGAACATTATTGACTTGTAGACCATAGACAACATGAACGTTTTGATCTTTGATAATCACACCACTGGCTCCAGTTTGGTTTTTCAATATCGCTTCATCGACTTTGTTAGAATCTTGTACGGTTACCCGCAGTCTCGTATAACAATTCGTTACCGTATTAATATTTTCTGCACCGCCTAAAGCATTGACAATCAAGCTTGCCAAACCAGGTTCGTCTTGACCAGGGTACGCTTGTTCTTCTTTTTTAGAGCGACTTTCTTTATATTCTTGTTTTGTATATAGTTTTGTTTCTTCCCCGGATTCTTCACGACCAATTGTTTTATAGTTAAATTTGCCGATTAAGAAACGGAACACAACATAGTAAATACCAAAAAAGACTACACCAACAAGCACATACATCGGCCAACTTGTTTTTTCAATGCCTAGCGGAATATTATATAGTAAGAAGTCAATAATTCCGTTTGGACCAATGGCACGAACATCTAACAGATTTAATGTCACCATTGCAAGTCCATTTAACATTGCGTGGACAACGAATAGTAATGGTGCAACAAATAAGAATGAGAATTCAATCGGTTCAGTTACGCCGGCTACAAATGAAGTTACGGCTGTCGGAATTAAGATTGCTTTTGCTTTCTTTTTATTTTCTGGTTTAGCCATATGATACATTGCTAAACAAGCACCTAATAATCCATACATTTTTGCAATACCACGCGCGTCCCAAATGACACTTTCAGATAGACGAGTGACTGCTGGGTCAGCAATTTCCGCGTAGTAAATATTTCTTGCCCCTTCAAATACTTGTCCACCAACTTCAGCAACCCCTCCTAATGATGTATACAAGAATGGGGTGTATACTAGATGATGCAGACCAGTCGGAATTAGGAGTCGCTCTAACATTCCATATAAGAAAATACCAATATTACCACTGCCGTTAATTACATTACCTAGACTATTAATTGCATATTGGAAGAACGGCCAAATATATGTAAGTACAACAGCAAGTATAACCACAACTGGAATTAAGATGATAAATACAAAACGTGATCCGCCGTAAATTTGGAATGCACCTTTAAATTCCGTATCAATAAATTTATTATGAACATAAGCGGTGATGATCCCTAGAATAATACCTAAGAAAACACCCATATCTAGGATTTGTACACCGAGAACTAAAGTTTGCCCGGAACCTTGAAGACTATCAGCCTCTACTAAGTGACCGGTTAGTTCCATAAACTTATTCATTGCGTTAACAAAAACTAAATATCCAAGAAGTGCCGTAAATCCAGCAACTGCTTTTTCTTTCCTAACTAGTCCAACAGTAATCCCTACACAGAATATAAGTCCTAAGTTTGTTAATATTGAAACTAGTGATCCACTTAAAATGGAACCGAATCCCGTTAAGAATGGAACATCTAAAAACGGAAATGTTTCAAGCAGTTTTGCATTATTAAATACGTTACCAATGGCAATAAGAATACCTGCAATTGGTAAAATTAGAACGGGAATAAACATTGCCTTTGAAAATCTTTGCATGGCCTCCATAGATTTTCCCTTCATATCAACACCTCCTATAATCTTCTTTTGTTGTTTTTTCCCTTTCGGCAATTAAAGTTTATAATGTAAACGCTTACCTGTCGATGCTTTTTCGGATTTTAAAAACGGGTTTCAGTTTTTTGAAACCCGTTTCACTTTTCATTATTTTTTTCTAATCCCACGAGATATTCCTTTATAATATATTCAAACAACATTAATAATCGAGGGAAAAAAACATTCGGCAGCATATTTCGATCATCGAATTTATTGTTATCAATAATTTTAAAATTAAGATCAGATAATAAAGCGACTTGGTTTTCCGTTTCCTTTGTAAAGGAGACAGTAAAAATTTCATACTCATTGGCGGACTTCAGTTTATTAATAACCTGTTGTGTCTCTCCTGATTTAGAAATAACAATTAATGCACCAATATTATCTATGTTACTTTCAAAAACACCAATTGAATCCGATCCACTAGCAATGATTGCCTTCTTTCCTAAAACAAGTAATTTTTTATACACATATTCGGCAACAATGCCTGAAAATCCAGTCGCATAGATAAAAATAAAGCGATCGTTTAAATTCATAACTTTTTCAATAAACTGTTGAATTTCTTCTACTGTATTGTATTGAAAGAAATCTGTTGTTCGGATTTCTGGAAAATCATCAGCGATGATTGTTTGTGGATCTTCGGCTCTTTTCACTTGTGGGGCCAATTGGTAATACATATCGACAAATCCTGTATAACCTAGTTTTTTCGACAAGCGAATCACTGTCGCCGGAGAAGTAAAATTTTCCTTGGCAACTTCTCTTACACCTTTTTGTAAGACTACATCAATATTTTCAATAATATATTTCAAAATCTGGACATCAAGTTCGGTTAAATTTTTCCCTTGACATATTTTACTAATATCAATCAAATGGTGTCACACTCCTAAAGTTTTTGTGGATAGTTCTTTTCTGAGGATGCTTTTAATAGAGATGTAACAAATTGCAGTCTTCAAGAAACACTTGTTTAACAACTTCAAATTCTGGCAAATCTAGTGATACGGAAAACACTTTAGAACCTCCTGTTATGTTAAG
>CADBNU010000425.1 GCA_902796085.1 Heyndrickxia coagulans | reverse complement strand
TTACTTTCCTTATTAGTATGGCAGCGGGTATTATCATATTCATTCATCCGTATTTTTCCAGTACCCCTCTCTTCTTTACAAATGGTGAACCTGTTCATTTGCTAGCAACTCAAGATCGTGCATTATTATTATTTTCACTGACATATGGGGTTCTTTATATGCTCATGTTCTTTGTTAGCAGCGGGATTCTTGTAAAAACTCGTGTGTCCACCTTTTTTACATATTTAGCTAGAATGATTCTCTTCATTTTCCGATATCGAGCACCAGTTAATAAATATAATAGAAAAGTTGTCGGTACTGCCAGTCACTTAATAACTTTATGTAGCGTCTTCATCCTGTACCCTATCGTTATTTCAGTTTTATTCCCGGAGTTGGAGCTAACGCCTAAAGGAAACATCGCATTATTTATCTGTATGTTACTTTTTTCACTTGTTCCAGAACCAAAATATCGTGGTGGGCAGAATGAAACAGATTATTAAAGTGGAGGTTGATGAAAGAAAAAAGTCTAATTCGGATAGATATATTATTTCAACAAAAACGCAATAAAGCCAAGAACAAAAGCGCTAACGCGCCTTATCACGTCCCAAGTGAGAATTAATCACTTGGGATATTTCTCGCTTCTAACATGGTGCCATTACAGTAGGGGCAATGTAATTCTACTTCTTCTCCCTCTTTTTTATCCACACTAAATTCACCGATAATATATTCAGGAACTTCATCGGTTTTATTACAATCAATACATTTAAAAATCACCATCTTTATTTCTTCATTCAAACCAAAGGGATCGTCTTCATTTAACCACCCTAAGTTTTCTGCCGAATTATCCCGTCCTTTTTTGTTGGACAATACCATATTTTTTACATCTCTCCTTTTCTACTTCCTCCATGTAGTAATAAATCCATCCGTAATCACTATGCCATATTCCTACAAGGTCCATTTGTCTTCCACAATGTGGACATTGAAATGGGTCGTTTTCAAATGACTCCATCATTCGTTGACGGTATGTTTTCTTTTTTCTTTTCGTCTCCAGTAATAATGAAATTTGTTTTGTCCTCATGAACGCATATAAACTTAATATTTGTTGTGCTTTTCGATGGGATCTTCTACTATACAATCCATATCTACCAACCATACGAAAATGCTTAGGAGGGACGTGTTGTAGTATTTCAAATATAAACCTGTAAACGGGGATCTTTTTATCTACTCTTTTACCAGTACGATGATCTTCATACCAATAATGGACCGTATCTCCGTCATATTCTACGATACGGTATTCCGCAATTGCTGGTCGTGCTAAATATCGCCCAATGTACCGTGCTACTCCTTTGGCGTTTGTTATTTTCTTTTCTGCATTTACATAAAATCCCTTAGGGTATCTTTGGTATAAATCATTCACCAATTCATTCACTTTTTGATTCCCAGGAAACCATTTTTTCACTAAATCTAACACTACTTTTTGCCATGATTTCCTTAAGTACTCATATGGAATATATCCACTTGATACCCACTCTTTCTTATTATCTAATGCCCCTTCTGTTACCAATGCATGTATATGGGGGTTGAATTTTAAATCACGTCCAAAAGTATGTATTACTGTAATAATACCCGAGCGTAATCCTCTTTTTTTACTTCTGTGATAATTATGATATTGAAAAACTTCCGCCACCTGTTTACTTAATTCATTAAGCTTTTTACGATCTTCAAAGAACACATTCCTTAATTCTTGAGGAATAGTAAATACCATATGACGATGAGGTACATTAAAAATCATTTCCTGTTGTTTATCCGACCAATCATCCGTATATTTTTTCCCACAACGATGACAGAGTCTACTTTTACAAGTGAAACATACAAATTTAGGTAAGGAATTACCTTCACAACCTAAGCATTCATAACGTGCAAAGCCCATATCACGGGTACCACACTTGATGGTCTTCTCAACAGTTTCTTTTATATCATTACGATAAGATTCGGGAAACCTTCTATCGTGCAAATCCCAAAATCCTGCAAAATGATCTTTTAGTATTTCTTTTATAACACCTGTACCTTTTTTCATCATCTTTGTTCTCTCCATCAGTAATAGTTAAATTTTAACATAAACTTATCCACAACCAAGAAATTTTATAGTTTCCTAAACAACAAGAAATTTTATAGTTTCCTAAACAATAAAAAAGACACACAGTAAACGAATTTGCTTACTGTGTGTCTTTTGTATATTAACCCAATTGAATCCGTCTTAACGAGTCCGTTCCACGGTAATACCTTCATAATCCTGAGTATGATTTAACTTTGTACAGTTTCTACCACGTTTCCTTTTCTGCTAGCTTTCTCTTTATTTAGGCTTAGCATAATGAGGAAGGAGATGATATAAAGAATTGCTAAGTAAATCATTGCCATTGTCATATTATAATGTTGTAAAATAAATCCAACTAAAATTGGAGATAATCCACCAACTGCACGTCCAAAGTTGAAAATTGTATTCGTTGCAGTACTGCGAATCTTCGCAGGATAAAAACTACTTATTAACGCTCCATAGCCTGCAAACATTCCGTTCGAGAAGAAACCTACAATCGCACCACCAATTAATACACCCGCACTACCTGTTGCGAATGAATAAAGAAATACTGCACTAGCGGAGGCAAGTAGAAACAATCCATAGGCACGCTTTGCACCAAATTTGTCCATAATCATTCCAAAGGTCAACATTCCAATAATCATACCGACCGCAGTACTAATCGTCCAAAGTGCAGAGCTTGATACAGATAGCCCCTGCGATTCTTGGAGCATAGAAGGAAGCCAAATCATTAAGCCATTGTATCCAGCAATCTGAACAGTTGCCATAATCGCTAAGGAAATGGTTGTAATCGCAATTCTTGGTGTAGAGAACAATTGAATCAATTTACCTTTTTCTTTCTTTTGTTCCACTTTATTATC
>CADBNU010000424.1 GCA_902796085.1 Heyndrickxia coagulans | reverse complement strand
TTAGCGATCATGCCATTCGCTGTACATTTTCTACTCCACTCCGCTCTGATCCTATTGCCTGGGCTTTCCCGAGTCCATTTTACCTAAAGCCAAAGGAGAAAAAACAAATAACCATTGGTATAGAAGTAAAAAATCAACATAAGAAAAATGAGATTTATAATGGATTCATTGACATGCACAGCGGAACCCAAACCATTCATATCCCGTATTTATATGTTGTTGCTGAACCGGATTATCCGCGAATTATGCAATTCTCCTTTGAAAAATCGGAGAGGGAGGATCTCTATAAATATGAAACATATTTGCCGGGCGGCGCCGATGAATTTGGGATTGCTCTGTTTGATCCGGATACGTATCGATTTATCGATTACTTGGATTGGGAAAAAAATGTCCGGCGCGGCTTAATTACAAAAACAATTAAACAAGAGAAAGACTTGCAAAAAGGGACCTATATTGCTGTAGCGTTTGCAAAAAAGTCCGGAAAGGAAGACTTCATTGAACAACTAATAGAAATACAATAAACCGGGATTTTCATAATTTATCCACACATTGTTAAAATGTTACAAATTTGTGAATGATAACGGATTCTCGAAAAAGAGACCGATATTTTCTATGTATATAAATTGACATAAAAACTAGACTATTGTAGTCTTATTTAGTGTATGGTGATAGGGTTTTCAACTTATTTACAGTTGAAAATCCATCGTAATAATGAAATTTCTTTCGTTAAAATATGAACTACTTGAATACATCATTTATTTGTAAAATTATGGTTTTTTGTATGGCGATTTTTGTTCTTTTATGAACTTTTTTGACGGAAATGAAAACTTCTGGACAAAAAAAATTAGTGGAAATTTCACATTCCCATATAAATGCTATTGTATAATATCATTTAAGCCCCTTTTCAAAACCTTTTATTAGTTGTAATCTCGTTATCGGGTTGTAATCTCTAGAAGATAACGGCGCAGGAAATATGATTTTGAAATCTGAACATCAACATAATCATTTATTCCTAAACTACAATATAAATTTTTTTCAAATAGCATTTTTTAGGTGTAAAATAAGGTTGGTGTGCTTGAAAATATTTGTGCGGCCTAACCCGGACTTTAGGAGAAGTATAAAAATGCCTGATATTCAATTTTTATATAATCGCTATCGAAAATATATGTTTTACCTGTTAGCTATTTTTGTTTTTGGATGGGGTTTTACATCATTCAAGGAAGTATTTCTGGGTTTCATACTGGGTACAGCTGTCAGTTTTATTAATCTATGGTTATTATATAAAAAAACGATACGTCTGAGTGAAGCTGTCGCAAAAGGTAAGGCAGTTTACTCTATCGGTTCCCTTTCGAGGTTTGCTTACGCAGCATTAGCAATTTTAATCGCTATACAATTTCCTAATGATATAAATATTTTATCTACTTTAATTGGGTTATTGACATCTTACCTTGTCATGGCCCTCGATTCTCTTGTTTTCACTATAAAAAAAGGTTACAGGAAGAGAGGTGAGTAACGTGCATCATGAGGAACCGGTTAGGGAATTGTTTTGGGGTTTGACATATAACCCGTCAAATATTTTGATGATAACAATTTCCTCACTAATAGTATTTTTAATCGCTTTATTATGTACACGCAAACTCGCAATGAAACCAACCGGAGCTCAAAACTTTATTGAGTGGGTGATGGATTTTGTAAAAGGAATTATTCAAAGCAACCTAGACTGGAAAAATGGCGCCAGATTCCATCTTTTGGCTTTAACATTGATCATGTATATTTTCGTGTCAAACATGCTTGGGTTGCCATTTGCTGTTGTTTATGGCCATGAGCTATGGTGGAAATCACCGACAGCCGATCCTCTTATTACGATGACATTGGCCGTTATGGTACTCGGCTTAACTCATTATTATGGTGTGAAGCTGCGTGGAGCTAAGAATTACTTACTTGGATATACGCAACCGATGAAAGTCATGACACCAATAAAGATCGTTGAGGAATTTTCAAACACATTAACACTCGGTCTTCGTCTTTACGGAAACATTTATGCAGGTGAGACGCTTCTTGCTTTACTTGTCTCTTTAGGAACAAGCGGCATTATCGGGGGGGTTTTAGCTTTCCCATTAATGATGGTATGGCAAGGGTTTAGTATTTTTATCGGAGCTATCCAATCATTTATTTTTACCATGTTAACAATGGTCTATATGGCCCATAAGGTTAGTGCAGACCATTAATATAAATATCATTTTCAGGCGATCAACTTCCCTTCTTGAAACGTGATAACGTTTAGGCGGGAGATGCATCGTCACAGAACAGAAAAGCAGCTGTAGACATAACTGTCTTAAGCTTAAGCGGCGGAGTGAACACGCCCCAAAGAATGAGAATCCTAGATAACTAAATGCCTTTGGAAACCCCTGCTTCAAATTTAACTAAATAAGTGGCGGGTAGTTCACGAACATGAAAACAATACACATTTTTATAAATTAAAGGAGGATTTTATTAAATGGAAACATTAGCAGCAGCAATTGCAGTTGGTTTGGCAGCATTAGGTGCCGGTATCGGTAATGGTTGGATCGTTTCAAAAACTGTAGAAGGGATGGCACGCCAACCAGAATCTGCAGGTCTATTACGTACGACTATGTTCATTGGTATCGGTATGGTAGAAGCGATTCCGATCATGGGTGTTGTAATCGCCTTTATCGCACTATTTTCATAAAGTTAACTAAGCTTTATAAAAGTAAATGGCGGAGATCATTCATAAGAACCTTCGCCATTCCTTTATGTTACATGTAAAATAAACCGGTTTTTGAAAAATTAAACAATTGTTTAGGTTTCTAAATTTATTGTACCTACTGAGATTATACTTGACGCAATGATGCTTCTATAATCTCTTATCGATTGCAACAGTCTTTTAGAAAATAGCCTAAAAAATATGAAAGCGTAATTGATAAATTTACAATGTATTTATGGTGCTTCTTGAAGGGAGTGAATGGTAGCGTGTTAACAGATGGTTTCGTATTAGGTGCTGCATCAGGAGGCTTTACAGTGCTCGATTCTTTATACCAACTTCTGGCATTTTTAGTCCTCATGTGGCTTTTGAAAAAATTTGCATGGGCTCCATTAATGAAAGTAATGAAAGATCGTGAAGAGCATATCGCCAGTGAAATCAATCAAGCGGAGGATGCAAAAAAAGAAGCAAAAGAACTTTTGCAACAGCAACAAGAAATGTTAAAAAATGCTCGCCAAGAATCGCATACTTTTATTGAAAATGCGAAAAAGCAAGCAGAATCTCAAAAAGAAGAAATTATCCGTGCAGCACGAGAAGAAGCAGAACGGCATAAAGAAGCCGCACGCTTGGAAATTCAACAAGAAAAAGAGAATGCGGTGGCAGCCTTAAAAGAGCAAGTCGCATCTCTATCCGTTTTAATCGCTTCGAAAGTAATTGAGAAAGAATTAAGCGAAAAGGATCATGCCGAGTTGATTCAAGAGTCTATTAAAAAGGCAGGAGAAGAGTAATGAGTAAAACCATTGCAGGAACAAAGTATGCTGTTGCTCTTTTCCAGTTAGCTCAAGAAAAAAATCTGGTAGATCAAATTGAAAGTGAACTGCTAATTATCAAAGAAGTTTTCGGTTCCAATAAAGATATTTTGACATTTTTAAAGTCACCGCAAGTTTCAAATCAGGAAAAACACAATGCGTTGAAAAAAGCTTGTGCTGACTTTTCACCATATGTATTAAATACGTTGCTTTTGTTAACCGACCGTCATCGAGTCGATTCGATAATTCCAATGATCGATGCATATATTGAAATGTCCTATGATCAAAAAGGAATTGCAACAGCGAAAGTGGAATCAGTCCGTGCACTTACAGACGAAGAAAAATTAGCGATTTCAAGCGTATTCGCCAAGAAAATGAATAAAGTATCACTGGAGATAGAGAACGTTGTTAACAATGATTTACTAGGTGGTTTAAAAATTCAAATTGGAAATCGCATCTTTGACGGAAGTTTGCGTGGCAAACTAGACGGCCTCAAACGCGAACTATTAGGATAAATCGTAATAAGGGGTGAAATGAATGAGCATTAAAGCTGAGGAAATCAGTACACTGCTTAGACAGCAAATTGAAAACTATCAAGCTGAAATGAAAGTAACCGACATCGGTACGGTCATCGAAGTTGGTGACGGGATTGCTCGTGTCCACGGATTAGATAATGCCATGAGCGGCGAGCTTCTAGAGTTCGAAAATGGTGTAATGGGTATGGCCCAAAACCTTGAACAAAACAATGTCGGTGTTATTATATTAGGGCCTTTTACAGATATTCGTGAAGGTGCTCAAGTTAGACGGACAGGACGGATTATGGAAGTTCCTGTCGGTGAAGAATTAATCGGACGTGTCGTAAACCCACTTGGACAACCGGTTGACGGATTAGGTCCGATTCATACAACAAAAACCCGTCCAATTGAAAGTCCGGCTCCGGGTGTTATGGACCGGAAATCCGTTCATGAACCGTTACAAACCGGGATTAAAGCGATTGACGCACTTGTCCCAATCGGTCGTGGACAACGGGAATTAATTATTGGTGACCGTCAAACAGGGAAAACAAGTTTGGCTGTTGATACAATTCTTAACCAAAAAAATGAAAATATGATTTGTATTTATGTCG
>CADBNU010000423.1 GCA_902796085.1 Heyndrickxia coagulans | reverse complement strand
TACAAAAAAAGCCTGTAGATTTGGCCACTAGTTAGGGACTTTGTCTACAAGCTGAAGCAGACAGAATTGATTCTGTCTGCTTTTTTTCGTTATGGAAGAATTTGAAGAAAGCATAAATTCCATCTCACTTCTAATAATAAAAATCAGAAGGAGGGATTTTTTTGGCGAAGCGCACCAAGAAAAATGATGCACAACAGAAAAATAAGCAAGGAATTGATTCTGCAATACAGGATACAGAATTTGCTAAGGAAATCGGAAGTGCAAAAGCAAATAAAATCCAGAAGGAAGAGGCAAAACGCCGTCGGGCAGATGGTTGGAATATAGGTTAAACAGAAAATAGAGGAAAAGGGGAAATGATCAATGACTTGGTCAAAACGAACAAAAAGAGATCGTTGGCGTTTACGAAAAACTCAAAACAATCCACCCCATGGAAAAGTTAAGTCATTTGAGGAGTTAGCAGAAGAAGCTGGTAAAGATAAGAATGGAAACTAGTAATATGGATTAAAAAGAAATTTGGAGGCAAACAGGTCTTTTTTGCCTCCTTCATCTTATTTTAAGTGCTTATTAAAGATTGGTTTTTCTTTTTTAAAGAAATCCAATACCGTTGTTGATTTTTATGTAAGGTAACAGGGTGTTGGAGAAAGTTGGATAACATTTCTTCTGTTAATATTTCTTCAGTTTTACCAGCGTTATACATGGTTCCTCCACGTATTAAAAGGATATGTGAAAACACAGGTAAAATCTCTTCTAAATGGTGTGTTACATAAATAAGTGTTGGACCACCGGGGTTATTTGCTAATTTTTCAATATAATGAAGTACTTTTTCCTTTTGAATAATGTCCAGTCCGGAACACGGCTCATCTAACAGTAAAAGTTTTGGTGATGCCATTAATGCGCGTGCAATGAGGACGCGTTGCTGTTCTCCTTGGGAAAGCGTATTAAATTTCGCGTCATGTAAATGGATGCAGTCCATGAACTCCATTAATTGCCGAGCTTTTTCAACATCTTGTTCGTTCACTTCGTTGTATAAACCAATCGATGCAAACTTACCACTTAAAATTATAGATTGGACCGGATCGTTGTATAACTCCCGTTGTAACGATGAACTTACCCAACCGATCTCCCTTCTTAAGTCTGGAATGCTAGTTTTTCCAAATGTTTTTCCGAGTACTTGAATGTTTCCTTCAGTTGGCCAGAAAAACCCGTTAATTAGCTTTAACAAAGTTGTTTTTCCTGAACCATTTAAGCCAAGGATGCTCCAATGTTCTCCTTTATTTAAATTCCAGGTTATGTTTTTCAATAAGTATTTACCGTCTTTTTTTAATGAAACATTTGATAATGATAACAATTCGATTCTCCTCTCTATTCGATAGTTTCGAGGTGATATCACTAGTTGTTATTCAATATCTAACTATATTTTTTGAATTGTGTAAACAATAAAGCTTTTTTGCGAGGTAGGAAAAGGATGGAAAAGCGTATAAGATAAGCATAAATGCGAATTTTATCATCGTTATTTAACAATAAATTGGCTTGTATCCATACTTCGTAAATGATATAACTTCATTATAGTGTGAGTAATTGTTTTGATGATCAATGTCATAAAAAATTCATAATGAATGTATTACATCATTTACTATTAGGAAACCATTTCTTATAAAAAGTTAGACAAACAAATAGAAGGCTGTCCAATTTTTCAAGGGCTAACCGCAAAACAGTCAATGTTGTTCTGATAATGGTTTGGCCCATTGGACAGCCTCAATCTTACATACTTTGTTTTTCTTTATCTTTTTCTTGTGTAGTTTCGTTATTTCCTTGCTTTTTTCCGGAAACAAACCAGCCAATCACAGCAATTCCAACCATAACGACCCAGAAAATGATGTTCCAAACGGGTCCTTCTACAAATGAATGTGGAATGATATGGAGTGCATCGTGAGCTAACGTATGAACAGCTAATTTTACACCGACCCAGCCGACAATTAACATCGCAGCTGTTTCTAAACTTGGTCGAGCGGTTAATAATTTAATAAATAATGCCGAAGCAAATCGGATCACGATTAATCCTGCAAGCGCACCTAAAACAATAATGATAAACTGTGCAGCATCCATTCCGCCAATGTGACCAAATGTTGTTGCAGGTAATGCAATCACTAATGCTACTGCTGCTAAAATTGAGTCAATCGCAAAGGCGATATCTGCTAATGCAATTTGAGCGACCGTAGCTTTAAAGCTTTTTGGTTTCAATTGTTTTACTTCATGATGATCCTTTTTAATAAAATGTCTGATAGCAATGTACATTAAGTACGCAGCACCGATGGCTTGAACTTGCCATACGTTGAATAAATACGAAATGATAAAGATGGCTCCAATTCGGAAAACAAATGCGAGCATTAAACCGATATCAATGGCTTTTTTCTGTAATTCCTTCGGTAATCCTTTCGCTAATACAGCTAATACTAATGCATTGTCTGCTGATAATAATCCTTCAAGTACGACAAGGACTAATAAAACAGTTCCATATTGTAAAAAAAGTGATAAATCCATAAAGTTCCTCCTTTATAAAATATGTAGTCGAAAGGAAACAAACAAAAAGAGACCTTTGAATTATGAGGTGTAATCATAATTCAAAGGTCTCGTTAACAACGGAATCGTTGCCAATAAAACCGATGGATTCAAACGATCCATGAAATGACGGCTTTATTGTTAAAACTACTCCCCTTTGACTTCACTTTTGTATTATTAATATATCAGATTCTATAAAAAAATGCATTACTTTTTTTAAAAGTTTTTTAGAATAGGTGATTATAATGATTGGAAAAAGGGGGGGATTTCCCCAACTGGCTCAAAATCAAATGTCAATATGTTTTTAAGTTCAATTGAGAAAATTTCTTAATCCTTCCACAAATAGATCGCATCTAATTTCTTGCTTCTGTAGGTGTGTTTTAGCCAACCCTTTTTCAGCAATTATTTCATTTACTTTAATTCGTTTCCGAATTTTCCAGTGAAAAGAGATTCTTTAATTGGACGACGACCATTTGGTTGTTCCCGCTCTTGTAATTTTTCAGAAAGTGCTTCTTTTTCACCTTGATAGCCGATCGCAACTAAAGCTTCAATGGCATAATCCTCTGGGATTTCTAACGTTTCGCGAGCTCTATCAAAATCAAATCCTGTCATAGGATGGGTAATTAAACCGCATTTGTTCGCTTGTAGAGCAAGATGTGCCCACGCTGCTCCTGCATCAAAAGAATGACTTTGAAGAAATTCTCCATTTCTTGTTGTTTTAGAGAGGATTAGCACAAGTACAGGCGCCTTTTTACACCATGATAAATTGAATTCACTAATAAATGGATAAAATCGTTCGCGTTCTTCTTTTGTTTTAGCAATAATAAACCGCCATGGTTGTTCATTGTAAGCAGATGGTGCCCAACGTGCGGCTTCAAAAACCGTTAGTAACACTTCTTCAGGAATTTCCTTATCTAAAAAGGATCTTGGTGACCAACGATTAATAAACATCTCATCGATTTCGTAGTCTGGTTTTCTGTATGATTTTGTTTCCGTAATTATAGTCATGAACATTTCCCTCCTGGACATTATTATATAGCAATACGTTAGTGAATCAAAATAAAGGGATCATATATTTTGAAACTATTTGTCTAATATAGTAAGGTAAAATTGAAAATCTGAATTAACTTGTTCCATCTAATTTTTTCGCATACAACAATATCGAAGAAATAACATGGATTTATAACTATGCAACAATAATGAAATAGGAGTGATCAAATGTACCGAACAGTACAAGATTTTCTGAATGATTGGAGTCGTGCTACAGATGCTACAATTAAAGTACTGGAATCGCTAACAGATGAAAAACTCGGACAAGCCATTGTGCCGGGGCATAATACTCTTGGTTGGTTAGGATGGCATTTAGTGACAAGCATTTCCTATTTTGCTTCACAAGTAGGCTTACAAGTACCGATTTCTGGTGATGTAAATTCGATTCCAGATAAGGCCAGTCAAATTGTTGAGGCATACAAAGCAGCGTCACGTCAACTAGAAGCGGAAGTAAAAGGAAAATTTACAAACGATCATTTAGTTGAAGAAGTTGAAAGCTTGGGTAGACTCATGCCAAGAGGTGACGTGTTGCGCATATTATTGGATCATCAGACCCATCATCGCGGACAAATGACCGTTCTTATCCGACAAGCCGGTTTAAAAGTACCGGGTATTATGGGACCAACAAAAGAAGATCAAGAGAAGTAAGGAAAAATAGAAATGGGGGCTACATTGAACGGCCCCATTTTTTTAACTACTTTTAACTGTGTTTGGGCTTCACTCCATTTTTATGAATTCTTTTTTACTGTCTACTTCTACTTTATACAAAGCATTCATATCTTTATTTTAAGATTTCGCATACATTTCTCAACTTCTTTAAAGTTTTTATCAATTGATTTATAATGATTC
>CADBNU010000422.1 GCA_902796085.1 Heyndrickxia coagulans | reverse complement strand
TTATAGAAAATGTGCCAATTACCCATGGGGTATCGGCAATTTTATCAAACCAGAAAATAAATTGTAAAACAAATTGATGGATGAACGTAAAAGCTTGATCTAAAAATTTAACAATAGGGAAGGGTAATAATGTAAGGGGAAGTAAAATATACATAAATGGGATCACAAATAAAGAGAAATAAGGAATAATTATAACATTTAATATAATGGATAACGGTTGAAAAAAGGAAAAATAATTAAATTGTAAAGGTAAAATGATCATTTGTGCGACAAAACTTATTTTCAAAGCTTGCATGAAAGGGTTTTTATCGGAGGATAGCCATCTTCCGGAGAGTAAAATACTAAACGTAACTAAAAATGAAAATTGGAACCCAACATGATAAATTAATAAAGGATCCCATACAATCAATAGAATGAAAAC
Organism: Heyndrickxia coagulans; assembly: GCA_902796085.1. GTDB lineage: Bacteria > Bacillota > Bacilli > Bacillales > Caldibacillaceae > Pallidibacillus > Pallidibacillus thermolactis. Next base: position 1,663 of record CADBNU010000422.1, on the reverse strand, counting down.
GATTGCTAGTACGTCTGTGACACTATATTTGCCCTTTGTTTTAAGGAAAAGAATAAATATAATAGCCATTATACTAGCACGCCATATCGATGGTTCTCCACCTGCCAAAATAGCATATATAGGCATAAAAAAAATAACAAACCATTGAGCTTTTTCCTTCGTTATAATGGACAATTTAATTAATACGAAATACATGAAGGTAAGTAAGATTGACACATGTGTACCTGAAATGGCGATAATATGCGACAGGCCCCATTTACGAAACAATTGTACCGATTCATCATCTAAAGATGAATCATCCCCAAGAACTAGAGAATTTAGCCACGAAGCACTAAACGGTGTCAATTCATTTTGAATATTAGCAAGGAGCTTGGAACGTACGGAATATAATTTATCGAGAAATTTAAATCCGTCACAATGAATATGATTCATGGAAGATAACGTTATTTGTACATCAATTCCCTGTTTCTTCAAGAAATCCCGGTAATCAAATTCTCCGGGGTTTCTCCCTTCATTCGGAATTTCTTTCTTTCCATTAACAATACAGGTTGCACCATATTTTAAAAAATGAGTAGAGAACTGTTCTTTTTCATTAGGAAAATAAATCACAACTATTCTCTCTCCTGTAATGGATTCTTTAAGGATAAATTCGACTTTCTTGTCGGTTTTGTCAATGGGACTTATTATCTCTCCATATATTGGGTTAGGGGTTACAGAAGTCTCTTCTTCGGAGGGTAATGTACTTGTTTGCGGGTAGTGAAGCAGAAAAAATACGAGGAAGGTTAAGGAAACAATCACATGGAGTTTCCTTAACCGCTTCAAATAATATAAAATTCCTAAACAAATAAAAAATACTATAATAAAAAGAAAATGATGATAATGAATAAATAATATAGCACATATTGCGGTAAATGCAACGATATGCCAGTAACCTTTCATCCGCTCACCCTATTCTATTTTTTCATAAACAGTCTTTGTGCTTGTTCTTTTATCAAGGTTATTTCTTGCTCGTCTTTATCGGTATTACTTTCCAACTTATGGATTAATTCATAAACAAATTCATTCTTTTTCTGAAAATTAGTGTCGACTAATAAATAGTCTAGTTCGACTTTTCTCGTCTTAACGCCAGCTTCTTTAAATAACGTTATTGCATATTCATTATTATGATAATCTTCTGCATAATAAACATTCTTAATCCCACTTTGTATAATTTGCTTACAACATTGCAAACAAGGAAAATGTGTTACATAAATATCTGCGTTATCCGTAGGTACTCCAAATTTAGCGCATTGTAATAGTGCATTAGCCTCGGCATGAACGGTTCTTACACAATGGCCATCTACTACAAGACACCCTTCATCAATACAATGAACGCCTCCTGAAACACTTCCATTATAACCACCAGCTATAATACGTTTATCCCGTACAATGGTAGCACCTACCATTAGTCTTGTACATGTACTTCTTAATGAAAGAAGATGACTTTGAGCCATAAAATATTGATCCCAAGAAATTCTATCCATATATATCCCCTCTATCTGTAATATTACATGTTAAGTTTACATTTCGTTACGAAAGCCCGTCAATCATCATTTTGAAAACCACCTGCTAAAAAGGTTGTCGTTAAAAAAATGATTACGGAATTTGAATATTATCTTTCATG
>CADBNU010000421.1 GCA_902796085.1 Heyndrickxia coagulans | reverse complement strand
TTTATTTGTTAATCCTTCTTTATTTTCAATTATTCCTTGTAAATTATTGCTTGAGACTATCTCAGCTTTATTATTTGTTAAGCCTGTATTTGATTCAGTCATTTTTTTAGATAATTTTAATTTTATTTTTTTAGTCTGACCTGGTTCTATCTTTGTTTTAGCTAAACTTGACGAATATAGATAATTATCTTTTTGATACCAATCTGAGTTTTCAGCTGAATTGAAAGTTAAGTCTTTTGGTTTATAATCTACTATTTTTGTTGCGTAACCAGCCGTATCTCCGACGTTTTTTACTTCTATTACATACTCTATAACAACTGTTGATCCTTTTAAGTACTTTGATCTTATTTCAATTTTAGCTATATCTTCATTTTTATAGTTCTTTACTTTTGTACCGCTTCCGTTTATTACAGTTATTTTAGAAACTGTTTTCTTCAAACTTAAATCAAACATTTTTGTTTCGACTAATCCAATATCTATATTTTCAGCATCATTATTATTAATTTTTATTGTATCTGTAGCTGCAACTATTCTTGACTCTCCATTAATTTTCACTGTTGCTTTTTCTACATCTGAATTAGTGTTTTTAGAAACGCCCTTAGCTTGATATTTTGTCAAATTGTATTTTTCATTATCATATTCAAATAACACTACATATTGTCCGTTTTTAACTTTTAAGAAATAATATGAACCATTTTCATCTGTAGATGTTTCATCTATATACTTATTTTCTTTTGTATCAAATAAATGTGCTTTTATTCCACTTAGTAATGCTTCGTTATTATTTCTCATTCCATTACCATTTGCATCTATCCATGCAGTTCCTGAAATATTAAATTGATTAGATTCACTTTCACTATTTTCATTATCTTTACTTTCTTCATCTTCTTCGTCTTCATTTTCATTTTCGTTTTCATCTTCATCTTCAGTTTCGTCTTCATCGTAAATTTCTTCTATTCCATTATAAGTATCATTTTTAAAAGTATGTTTTATTACATCTGATTCTGCAAGCACTGTTCCTTGATATGTCATATTTGATTGATTTATAATTTCAAAAGAACCTATTTCAGAAAATTCTTTATCTACAACTCCTGTTATTTCAAGAGTTGCCTCTTCTCCCACTTTCAATTTTGCGTTAACTGACAATAAATCGTAATTTTCGTCATTTTCTTCTATATATGTATCATATTCACACTTGTTTCCGTTTAATGTAATATTTTCTAACTCTAAATATCTAGAGAATTTATCTTCAATATTTATTTCTTCTGCATCCATATTTCCAGTATTTTTTACAGTTATTGTATATTTTATTTTATCTCCAACATGTAAAGTCTCTTCAGCTGAATATGCAGTTGCTATTTCTTTAATTTCACCCTTCATACCAATAATTTCTTCAGATAGAATATTGGTTCTATATGTCGTATTTGACTCTTTTATTACAGCTGTCATTATGGCATGAGTTAAAGTTTCACTATATGGCTCAATATTTGCTTCTATATGTATATAAGCTATATCTTTTGCAGGAATACATTCTATATTAAAAGTTAAATTTTCTGGTTCAATATCTGTTCTAACTTGATTAGCACTACAATCTATTCCTGATATTTTTATTGCATCATTTTTATTTATTGTAACTTGTAAATTATTTAGTTGTTCATTTGTCATGTTGTGAACTTCTATTAAATATTCATAACTATATCTATCCTCTAACTTTAACAACGCTTCTCTTGATAATGGTGTAACTTCTACAAATACCTTAGCAGTTTCAAAATTATGCTTAAAGTATTCTGTTCCCAGTTCCTTCGCTTCATTTTTTAAAGATATACTTAATTGCCCACTTTTACTTTCTGTAATATCTTTATTTACTCTAACCATATATGAAATACTATATGTTTCACCTTTTTTTATTAATATATTATTTTTTGTAATTTTGTTACTATTAACTTCAGTATAGTATGATTCTGTATATGAAAACTGACTATTATAATTATCCCATCCTGGGAATTTAGGATTTATTTCTATTAATTTTGTATTTTCTGGAATCAGTGCCTCTAATATTAAATTATTAGCATCTCCCTCTCCATTATTTGTAATTGTTGTTGTATAGTTTATAACTTCTCCTGCTCTTACTATATCTTCATTTTTAATTTCTTCATTTCCAACCTTAGCTCTTGTATGTATTTTTAAGTCTGATTCTGATACTTCAGGTTCTTTAACTGAAATTATATTTATATTAACACTTTCCACACCATTATCAGAATATATAGTAGCATTTTCATTTGTATAATTTAATGTAATTTGTTCTACACTGTTTTCTGCATTTTTGTCTATGTTTACATTTGTTTTTACTAGTAATTTTGTTCCTTGTACTGCTTCTCCTTGATAATTAACTTGTTCACCAGTTAACTT
>CADBNU010000420.1 GCA_902796085.1 Heyndrickxia coagulans | reverse complement strand
TTGATTGCTCAAAATTAAAACTGACTTAAATGGTTTATTAAAACGCTTTGTCTTGTTCAGTTTTCAAGGTTCAATTAAGCAGCTATATTATTATACATTTAATATTACTGATTGTCAACTACTATTTATTTTTATAATAATATTTATTTCTGCTTTTAAAAGCGACTTTTAAATAATAACATCGAAATTAGTTAGTGTCAATACTATTTTTAAAAACATTTACTAATCTTACTAAGCCAATATAGTCAAAATTAACAGGACATTATATTTTTGAGTTTCCACTATGCCAATCCTTAAACTAACAATCATTTAACAAGACATTCTCTAAATAAAAACAGAATGTGAAGGAGATCGGTCAGTTATTTAATATTTCCTTTATTGAAATATCATTCTGTTCATTAAGTTGAATGACTTCATTACTCTCAACTAGTTGAATTACGGGTCTTGTCGGATAACGATGATCAATAAATAATATTTTACCAATTTGATGAGTAGATAATTTAATAAGCATATTAATTGATAATGGCATTAAACAATTTGTTAATGTTTGTAATACGGAAACATCCAGTTTTCCAAACATTTCTCTTGTCATTATTTCAATTGCTCTAAAAGGAGAAACCTTTGTTTTATAAATGCGGTTACAAATTAAAGCATGATATACATCTGCTATTGCTATTATTTTTGCATAAAGATGTATATTCTTCCCTTTCTCCTTTAAGGGATAACCACTTCCATCAATTCTTTCATGATGCTTTAAAACAGCTAACTTTGCACTTGTACTTAATGAAGGTATTTTTTGAAGCATTTTATAACTATATGTTGGATGAAGTTTAATTTCTCTTTGATCATCATTATTTATAATATTTTGGTTTAGTATTCCCGGATTTACCCTTGCCATTCCACAATCACATAAAGAACCTGCTAATGTAACCTGAAAACATTCTCCACGGTTCATATTTAATCTTTTTGCTAAATACCCGGAAATCAATCCGACTGATATGGCATGGTGATAAATATAATCTTGCACATTTTCAATATAATTTTGTAGAAATAAAACATGGATAGGTTCCTTTTCTAATTGTTCAAAAAGAGGAATCACCAATCTCCTTATAATACTAATATCTACTGTACCTCCGGATTGCCAACGTTGAAACTCTTTTTTATACTCCTTAACGACTTCCTGATAATGTTGCTGAAAATACAACAATTTTTTATCATTTTGCTTAGATTCAGATATGGGATCAATTTGATGATTTTTTGCCTTTTTCTTCATTAATTTTTCACTGTTATCTGCTTTTACTGCCTCTACTTCTTTGACTGCAAATGCATTTAAAACATCAATAATTTCATTTGTAATTATTGTATCTTTCGGGACAATCGGGTTTTTCGTTAACCCGTTAACATTTTCAATTAGCCGTAGACCTGCTTCTGGTTTCAATTGAGAAACTCGCATTTTCATTAATTCTTCATCCTTTATTAAGTTATAAAATTGTACAATGCATTCTATTATTTATAATCGGATTTTTTCTTTCATTTTTTTATATTTCTTTTATAAATTTACAGTTTTTCCTGGTGAGCTGGATTTTACCCTAAATTAGTAAAATTGCCTTAAACCCAGATACCTCAACATTCTCTATTAAACTAGAAACATTGATTAATTATAAAATTATTTATTTTAAATTTTTATAAGGGCAAGAATACTTTGTGATATTATGATGGTTGTAAAAATTACATTTCGAAATTGATTTAGTTAATTAAACTTTTAGCTGCGGAAACGATTTCTTTTTGTGTGTTACGATATAATTTTGCAGTGGTCTTTAAAAATTTAAAATATTGTTTTATCAATTGAGTCATTTGCTGAAAATCATCCTTAAATCCTTTAATTTGGTTAACAAATGTAAGATTACCTTCCAGATCGTTCAAATTGCTTTTCAATCTTCTTAAATCATCCGCATAATCTTCCATCCGGTTTGACTGTAACTCTGCTGCCCACGTATTAATTTCCAAAATATCACCCACTTTAATACATATATTTTTAAAATAATCCAATTCTAATTAATTTTCAACATAAAATTATTGTTATCTTTGGTTGAAATATATGGTTTACATTCTGAACTCAGACGGGTGATTTAGTTCTACGCCAAGCAAAATTCCTGGCGGGTAATACTATGCTCCTGTATCACTTGTGGAAGTTTTGTTTCTTTAAACATCTTATGTTATGTTTTTTCATCATTTAGATTTCAGGCTCATTCGAAAGACCCAAATCATAATTTGTACTAAATTCCTTCCCCTTGTATACTGCATAAGTTCCACTTCTCATCTAATCCCTCCTATTTTATAAGAGATGCCCGTCCACGAAATGTCCTAATCGGATGCATTACCATATAAAAAATCCCTTTTCCCATCTCAATCGGATTCGTAACGACCTGCCAAATTCCTGCCAATCTAGATACAGCAACATCAGCTAAACCTTTTACGACTCCTCCAATAAAATCCCCAGCCGCTTTAAACCCGTCTAATAACTGTTCTCACCAGGACTTTTCTTCCGGCCTTTCCGGTATTTGGGATTTTACTTTATCATCTGCTTTTATATCTAGTGTTGCATCATTAACAATTATATTTTTTATTGTTTGTTTTTCTGTTTTTGGTGTTTCTGATTCTCCAGATATTTCAATGATTGGCATATTATTTTCTTGCATTGGATACATTGCATATATATCAGTTATAGAATTTTTATAATCAACACCATTTATTGTCATTACTATAGTTTGATTCTTGTGGTCGAAGACGCAATTAGGACATTTTTCTCTATCAATACCTACTTCAACATGATAAGAATATTTCTTTCCTGCTTCAAATTTTGTGAA
>CADBNU010000419.1 GCA_902796085.1 Heyndrickxia coagulans | reverse complement strand
TGCGATTTTTGCTGCATCTGGTATTACCGATGGCGAACTTTTAAAAGGTGTCCAATTTAAAGGGACTTATGGGACTACCCATTCTCTTGTTATGCGGGCGAAATCGGGTACCGTTCGCTTTATTGAAGGACAACATAGTCTGAAGAAAAAACCAAACCTTGTTATCAAATAATAAAAACCCAATGCATCCCCAATTATGTTCATTTTGTGAACATAATTGGGTGTTTTAACTCCGTATCACTTTTGACTACTGATTGGACTGACCAATATCAATATCTTTACTCTGTTTATTCATTATAAATTTACTCTTCTACTCTATTGAAGATTGTGTTAATATTATGTTGGACGTTTTCATGTAAGATAGAGAGAATTTAGATTATTAAAAATGTTAAAATATAGTGAGCTGCCTCAACAGCACCCTGTTAAAAAAGCTTCTATTATTATCCTTCTCTTTTGACAAACCCAGTTCGATCATACCCTTTGTAAAAATAAAAAAGTGTGGTGTATATAAATTTGGAAGATACAAATTTAACAATTGCTCAATTAGAAAATATGAAATTAAAGGAATTATATGAACTTGCAAAACAATATCAAGTTTCCTACTATAGCAAATTAACAAAAAAAGAATTAATATTTTCGATTTTAAAAGCACGGGCTGAAAATGAAGGATACTTCTTCATGGAAGGTGTCTTAGATATTATTCAGTCAGAAGGATTTGGATTTTTACGTCCGATTAACTATTCACCTAGCTCAGAGGATATTTATATATCAGCTTCACAAATTCGTCGTTTTGATTTAAGAAATGGTGATAAAGTCTCGGGAAAAGTTCGTCCACCAAAAGAAAACGAACGTTATTTCGGTCTTTTACATGTGGAAGCGGTTAACGGTGAAAACCCAGAGATTGCGAAAGAACGTGTCCATTTCCCAGCATTAACTCCTTTATATCCTGACCGTCAAATAAAATTAGAAACACATCCACATATCATTTCGACACGTATCATGGATTTAATTACGCCGGTTGGATTTGGACAACGGGGATTAATTGTTGCTCCTCCAAAGGCTGGTAAAACAACACTATTAAAACAAATAGCTAACAGTATCACGAAAAATCATCCAGAAGCAGAATTGATTGTTTTACTCATCGACGAACGTCCAGAAGAGGTGACAGACATTGAACGTTCGGTTGATGCTGAAGTGGTGAGCTCAACTTTTGATGAAGTACCAGAAAACCATATTAAAGTTGCTGAACTTGTTCTCGAACGTGCGATGCGTCTTGTTGAACATAAACGGGATGTTATCATTTTAATGGATAGCATTACAAGGCTAGCTCGTGCGTATAACTTAGTGATTCCACCAAGTGGAAGAACGTTATCAGGAGGAATTGATCCGGCTGCCTTCCACCGTCCAAAACGATTCTTTGGGGCGGCAAGAAATATTGAAGAAGGCGGTAGCTTAACTGTACTTGCAACAGCTTTAATTGATACAGGATCACGTATGGATGATGTGATTTATGAAGAATTTAAAGGTACAGGAAACATGGAACTACATCTTGATCGTAACTTGGCTGAACGTAGAATCTTCCCAGCCATTGATATTAGACGATCCAGTACCCGAAAAGAAGAACTATTATTGCCAAAATCTCACCTTGATATCCTATGGGCGTTGCGTAAATCATTGACTGACACGCCAGACTTTGTTGAGAAATTTTTAAGAAAACTGCAACAATCAAAAACAAATGATGAGTTTATCGATACGGTTACAAATGAACTAAAAAACAACGGTGTCCATAAAAGTCGTTAATGAAATGTGGACATGTTTCCGTAGATGTAAGATATGAAACTGTACTTGCAAATGTTTACTTGAAATTTTTGACAAATTTAAAGAAATATTGATTTTTAAAACTGACCTTGCTATAATTGACTCAGTGTTTTTTGAATAAAGACTTAAATTAACTCTGTTTCAGTATGATTCAGGGCAGAAGGAGTTGAAAAGGATGAAAGCAGGTATCCATCCAAATTACAAACGCGTTATGGTTAAATGTGCTTGCGGTAACGAATTTGAAAGTGGATCAGTTAAAGATGAAGTGCGTGTAGAAATTTGTTCTGAATGCCATCCATTCTATACTGGTCGTCAAAAATTCGCTAAAGCAGATGGACGTGTTGAACGCTTCAACAAAAAATACGGCATTAAAAACTAATTGCTTATTGAAGCAAAAACAATC
>CADBNU010000418.1 GCA_902796085.1 Heyndrickxia coagulans | reverse complement strand
GTTGCTGCTTGTTCAACAGTCGCACTTGATTTATTAAAAATCATAATGTCCTGATCGCGATTCCATTTCTTTAAATGAGCTTTCACGCTTTCTAAACTCATCAATCTCACCTTTCTTCGAGTTTACTAAATATATTATTTGATTATTGTGTTTTAGTAATTTAATGTGGTAAAAATCGAGAAGATTAAAAATGGTTAAAGAAAGGAAAAACCTTCTCTTTAACCTTCATCATTATGAACATTTGATAAATATCTTTCAAAACAAATATAAGAGACGAGATGATAATAGCACTCTAAAATAATAAAAAATAACGGGATATAGCGAATACTATGATCAATCATAAAAAAAAGCGCAATTCCGATGATAAACATAAAGATAAAACTTATGTTAGCCGTCCATCCGTTTAATCGATGGTTTGGAAAAAGGATTGCCATTACGCCTCTTGCATCTTTGTTATAACAATCATGATGTAGTGATGTAACTTTGAAATAATGATTGACTGTGACTAATTCATCTTTATCTTTTATTTCTTTTTTACAAGCAAAACATATAATAGGTTTAGTCAAAAAGATTCCCCCAACGAATATTTTAATATCCTAACCAATTTTTGTTCCGTTTTCAACAGGATAATCTACATTTAATAACACAACATCTCCTTCGCTTGGAATTCCACCTAAAACTAAAACTTCCGATTGGAATCCAGCGATATTTAGGGGAGGAAAGTTAACTACACCAACGACTTGTCGACCAATTAAATTTTCTGGTTTATATCGTTTTGTTATTTGTGCTGAAGAATACTTAATACCGATTTCACCAAAGTCTATTTTGAGTTTTATAGCTGGTTTACGTGCCTCTGGAAAATCTTCTGCATAAATGATTGTTCCAATACGTAAATCTAATTTTTGAAAGTCTTCAATTGTAGCCAAGGAAGAAACCTCCTATTATTTTAAAATTCCAGTTAAATCAAATATTATAGAAAAAAACACGAATTTTCAAGAATATTACTTTTCAATAAAAAATAATATACTTTTTATAATAAGAAGGTTAAAAGAAGCTCAATTATATGATAGAATTTTCTCAAACCTATAGTCATATAAAAAAAGAACTATTTTGACATTTTTATAATACAATGAATTGATTAATATCGCATTTTTATTATGTCGAGGAAGAAAGTACAAAATAATATGCACAATAAACTGTATTATTTAAAATAATCAATCTTGAGATGCCCTCGAGTTTTCATCGTAAAAAAACAAGTATAGACAGTTACATATTCGATCTAGGTCAATTTTGAAAAAAATTACGCTCAGCATCTTTATACTGAGCGTACTGCTAATGATTCAGCAATTATTCATTTTTGTTTAAAACCTTTTTTATTTCATCAACTAACGTTGTTAATGCATTAGTTCTCGTTTGATTGGCATTAGCCATTGATTTTTTTATTACGTCACGTTTTGTTTGAAGTAATTTAACATGTTCCAATAAAGATTCTTTTGTCACATCTTCATCTTGTAAAGTAATCGCGAAACCTTTTTCAGTAAAGGATTTTGCATTTAAGATTTGGTCACCGCGACTTTGGTTTAATCCAAGAGGAATGATCAACATCGGAATTTCTAACGCTAGAAATTCAAAAATTGAATTGGATCCACCTCTTGTGATTACTAAATCTGTAGCAGCTAAAATGTCAGCTAATTCTTCATGAATATACTCAAATTGACGATATCCTGGATGGCTTTCTAGCTGTGAATCAAGGTTGTTTTTACCACATAAATGGACAATTTGATAATATTTTGTCAATTCGTCAATATTGGCTCGGACAGCCTCATTAATCTTTTTCGCACCGAGACTTCCACCCATAACAGTAAGTATTGGTTTTCCGGAATGAAAATCTAAGAATCTTTTTCCTTTTTCCGCCGAGCCAGTCAAAATTTCTTTTCGTATTGGTGAACCGATGGCCATGACTTTATCTTGCGGAAAATATTTCGTTGTCTCATCAAAGGATGTAAATATTTTAGTTGCAAATCGCTTTGAAATCTTATTCGCAAGTCCTGGTGTAATATCACTTTCATGGATAAAAATTGGTATTTTTAATGTATTTGCTGCAATTATAACGGGTACAGATACAAAACCTCCTTTTGAAAAGAGTAGATCCGGTTTTAATTGTTTCAAAATTTTTCTTGCTTCAAAACAGCCTTTTAGGACGCGAAAAACATCCTTTACGTTTTCCATATCTAAATAACGTCGTAATTTTCCACTACTAATCCCATAGTAAGTTATATTTTGCTTTTGCATTAAGTCTTTCTCGATTCCTTTTTTGGAACCGATATAAACAAATTCATAATTTTCATTTTTTAATTCATTCATTATCGCAATATTAGGGGTTACATGGCCGGCTGTTCCGCCACCTGTAAAAACAATTTTTTTCTTGTTCGTCATAATTCCTCCTGATTGTATTTCTATTTATTCTATATAATACTTTAACTGTAGATTAACATTCATTCAAATGTTTTTTTATCTCTCCTTTGTCGATTAAGATGAAGATCTTAATATTTTAGAAAAGATTTTTATAGTTTAACATCATTCATTATATCATGCTGCAACTAAGGAGCGGAGAAAAGATGAATACAACCAATAAAGTTGATTTATATACACTGTGTCTAATTAAAGACGGTGATTCTGTTTTATTAATAAATAGGCCGAGTAATAGGGGATTTCCAGGTTACATTGGTCCGGGTGGAAAAGTTGAACCATACGAAAGTATATCTGAAGGAGCCATACGTGAAGTTTATGAGGAAACAGGCTTAATTGTAAAAAACTTAATCTATAAAGGGATTACAGAATGGATTGATATTAAGAACAATGATCGTTCAATAGTATTTAATTATTTAGCAACAGAGTTTGAAGGAGAGTTGTTAGAAAATCCTCCAGAAGGGGAAATATTATGGGTCCCAATTAAAGAAGCATTGAATTTACCGATGCAACCATGGTTTAAAGAACGTTTACCTTTATTTTTTAAAGAAGGGACATTTGAAATATTTTCGGAATGGGATCCCGAAGAAGGGATCACAACAAAACATCATGTTAAAAATCTATAAAACATGATAGAATATTTATTAGTATTTTTAGAATTTTAGACCAACAAATAATATTGTTATGTAAACTAAAAAGTTAGTGTCAATCTATGAGAACAGATATGAAAGATATTAAAAGTATTGCAAAAGTTCAAATCAATTTATGAAAATATTAGAACAATGATGCACATGAAGATGTATGATAATAAATTGAAAGAGGCCAAATAATTGAGTTCTCAACCATTGATAAGAAAAGAAGCGAATTTGTATGTTGAGAATAATGTATCATCCTTTTTATAAAAAAAGACACGAAAGGTTAAGTATAAAAATAGAAATTCTTAGAAAAAGGGGGGATTAGAATGATTATTAGAGAATGTAATAATCATGATGCTGAAAAGTTTCTCCAAATGTTACAACAACTGGATAAGGAAACGAAATTTATGCTTTTTGAACCAGGAGAACGTAAAACAACGGTGGAACAAATGCAAAAATCCATTGAATCGATCGTAAAATCAAATTCTTTACAGTTAGTAGTTGAAGATAAGGACAAGATTGTCGGGTTTTTATTGGCAAGAAGGGGAACATTGCAACGAAATAAGCATTGCGCTTATGTTGTCATTGGTATTCTAGAAAAATACCGAGGCAGAAAAATAGGTCAACGTTTATTTATGAAAATGGAAGAATGGGCGAAAATATCCGATATTCATCGCTTAGAACTAACGGTAATGACACACAACAAAGCCGCCATTAAATTGTATGAAAAAATGGGATTTAAAAAAGAAGGAATAAAAGAAAAATCATTAGTTGTTGACGGAAAGTTCGTTGATGAATTTTATATGGCTAAAATTATTTAAATTAACATTTCCAGAAGACATCAAGTAGAATTAGGAAAAAGAGCTATTTATATACCAATAGTTGAAATGTTGGTGAAGTTCAAATCAAACGAATTTACATAGACATTTCTGTATTATACCTTGAGACAACGATGAACCATATGCAAAAAAGGATTAAGACAATGGATAAACCTCCTGAAAAATAAGATTGCGAGTAAAGTTAGGATGGGATTAATTATGTGGGACTCCCCTATTGTTTTAAAAGACTATGACCCAATATGGACGATTTATTATAAGAAAGAAAAGGAACAATTTCTTGAATTGTTGGGGGATAATATTTTTGGGATTGAACACATCGGGAGCACAGCAATTCCTGGTTTGATGGCTTTCCCAGTTATCGATATATTAGTAGGAATTGATAGTTTTTCTGTTCTTTATGAAATTTCAAAACCGATTAAACAATTAAATTATGACATTATACCGAGACCAGATTTAAGATCCAGACGTTTCTACGAGAAAAAAATGGTGAATCAAGTTGGCTATCATTTACATCTATGTAAATACAAGAGTGATGAATGGTATAATCTCATTTTCTTTCGCGACTATTTAAAGAAATATCCGAATGTCGCAAATAGATATGCCCAATATAAATTTATGCTTTCAAGAAAGTATAAAAATAACACGGTTCGTTATCACCTATATAAAAGAACAATTGTGAATGAAATTATTGATTTAGCAAGAGAAGAATTTAAGAATGAAATATTAATGTAATCTGATCATCAAACGATTAAATAGGGAAGACATGTTTGATTTGTTCTCCATTGGGAAATGGAAAGAGTGAGAGCAAAAATTTGTTCCATTGGATGAACTGAACCATATAAAACGGCTGTCGAATTTTTTCGACAGCCAAAAATATTAATTATTTAACTTCTTTTTCAACTCTGCTATTTGTTCTTTTAATTTTTGAATTTTAATTAATTTATCTTGTTCTTGAGTACCATCTTCAGTAGTTTCTTCCGTTATTAGTTGGACGTATTTCAGCTGTAACTGTTCGAGCTTATTTGTTATTTCTTGTTTCACATTTGAAAGGTTTTCGTAGTTTTCCCACTCTTTATAGCCTCCAGGAAAGATTGACACTTTTCCATTCTTAAGAGACACAACCTTATTTGCTACTTTGCGTAGTAAGTATGGATCATGTGCAACAATTACTATTGCTCCAGGATATTCAACTAGCGCATTTTCAATTATTTCTCTCGTTGGTATGTCAAAATAATTTGTCGGTTCATCTAAAATCAGTAAATTCGCATTAGAAAAATATAGTTTTACAAAGGCTACACGACATTTTTCACCCATACTTAAAGTTTCAATTTTTTTATAGACGTCTTCCCGTCGAAATAAAAAACAAGCCAAAATTGTACGTGCATCGGACATGTTCATATGTGGAATTGTTAAAATCTCATCTAAAATTGTATTGTCTAAATTTAAATTATCTAGTTCCTGGAAGAAATGCCCAATTTTTAATTGAGGGTTCCTTAATACAGACCCACTATTCGGTTGAATGATTCCCGACATTAGTTTTAAAAGTGTTGTCTTGCCACTACCATTCGTACCAACAACTGCAATACGGTCACCACGATTAATTTGCAAAGAGACATTATCCAATATTTTCCTTTCCCCATAAGAAAATGAAGTATCCGATATATCAATCATTTTTCGAGCAGAAAACTCACTTGATACAAGATTGGTTTCAATTTTTTTACTTTCAACAGGTTTATTTATTTTATTTTTCTCTAATCGTTCTAATTCACGTTCTTTCACTTTAAACTTTTTTGCCTGATTAGCAAGTTTTTTCTGTGCATAAGGATTTCGTACACTCGCTTTGGCATTCGCTTTATCATACCATTGTTTATACTGGGAAATGGTTTCAAGTAATTTTTTCCTTTCTTGCTCTTGTTTTTCAATTTTCCGCTGTTCGGTTATTTGTTCCAAATGCTTTTGTTCTTTATAGGATGAATAGCCGCCATCATATTTTTTGATACCATCAGGTGAAAGTTCATACGTATAATTAGCAACATGATCAATGAATTCACGTTCATGGGAAATGAAAAGAACACTGCCTTTAAATTGTTTTAACCAGTTTTCTAACCATGTGATCGATTCAATATCTAAATGGTTGGTAGGCTCATCAAGAATAATGAACTTTGGTGAATTTAACATGATTTTTGTCAGTTTAACCCGAGTTTTTTGTCCTCCACTTAATGAAGAAAACGGGAAATTCCAAAGATCATTAGGCACTTTTAATTGAGTTAACATCTTTTCAACTTCAATTTCCCACTCGAAACCATTATGATCTAAATACTTTTGTAACTGGGCGTTGTATTGATTTACTAATGTTTCATTAGTGGGTTTTTCTTTGAGCAAAGATGATATTTTTTCTAACTCTTTTTTAATTACAGCATTTGGATGATCAGCTGTGACCCAATCTATAACGTTTAAATCATTGTTTATTTGGTTGTCTTGAACCATATAACCAATTTCCTTTTTATCGATTCCAAGATTAACCGTACCAGATTGAAAAGAAATTAGTCCGAGTAACCCTTTTAATAAAGTTGTTTTCCCAACACCATTTTCACCAATTAATGCTACTTTCTCCCTGTCTTTTACTTCAATTGATACATTTTTAAATAGAGTTTTTCCACCAATTTCCATTGATAAATTATCTGCTTTTAAAATAAACATTCATCATCACCCCTGGATGGCCAAAACAACAAAAGACACAGGGATCCCCTGTGTCTATATTTAAAAAATGCTTATATTAACATACAGGCATAATAAGCAAAGAGAAACATGTTTAAACCATGACATGTTACACTCATATAAATTCGCATCAAAAAGACACACGGATCCCGTTCTTTGCCTATGTTGTTTCGGCAAAGTAGTTTTGCATATCGAATTTGCGCAAAATTAACGGGAATTTTCCATTGTGTAATTTTGATGCCTCCTTTATTAATTATTATTATCATTATACATAAAAAGATACAAATTGTCATGGGTAATTTCCTTTAAAGC
>CADBNU010000417.1 GCA_902796085.1 Heyndrickxia coagulans | reverse complement strand
GTGTTAATAAATAGTAAACTATAGTTACTATGAAAGTTTACTGTAGGGAAATAATTATAAGTTTATTTTTTATTGTTGCAAATATTTGCTTTTCGCAAAGTTTGACGTATGAAGACATAATGAAGTTTTTTGATTTCAGTAATATAAAAAATTTACAATCAAGAAGCTGTCTTAGGCAAAACATAATACAACTTTTAGATGAACAGTTAAACTTAACAGAGGGACAATTTTTATGGGAAGCTTTTTTATATTTGAATGAAACATGCCAAGAAAAATTTACTTTTAAGTTTACTTTTGAATTGAATGATAGCTTCGGAGCAGACATTAGTTTATATAAATGTGAAAATGATCCAGATAACGAAAAGCAAATATTTTATTTTAAAATAAGGTGCAATAAAATGTTTTCCGAGAGAGTTTTTTCAAAAAAAGAAATTCTTGAAGCAAATATGCTTTATCGCCCATGTTTAATAAAACTCAATGAGAAATATCATTTAAGAGAACAACAACTTCCTTTTTTTATTACATTTGCTCATGAATGTTTACATGCTTTAAACCAATTGGAACGTATTAAAAAAATAATAATCAATATGAAGAAAGAGATTTCATCAGCATCAGAAGAAAATCTTAATAATGAAATTGATAAGATATTAACGATACAAAAATTTTTAATGGAAAAACTAAACATTACTGAAGGTGTTTTATGCATGGAAGAAAAGTATAAAGCTTTATGGCAAAATGATTTTATAGAAGATTCTCTTGATGAAATGACTGTTATATTAGGTAGTAATAGAGAAATTGGTAACAACATATCAACTTTTATAGGTGAAACTACTTTTTTACAAGAATATTTCGGTGACAATAGTATTATTTCTTGGTCACATAATGGAGCACATGATTACGAATTTTACAGAGGAGGTATGAATATATTACTTGAATCTGAATATGTGGAATGTGTATTAAAAACATTCTATGGTAACATTCCTGAATTGTCAAATGTTACCCAAAGAGATAATGGGGCAGAGGTAGTTTTATTCGCAGGGGGGCGTTTGGAAATGAAAAGTCTTAATAAAAAAACAGAAAGTGAAATTAAAAAAGATCTAAAACAGCCTAAAATAGTTCGTTTAAAACGAAAAGATAGCACGATTTTTCAGTTTGTTTTATATCCACCATTAAAAGATGTAAAATTGTTACCTATAGCTTCGAATGCAAAAACAACATTAAAAATACCTTCCTACACAATTATTGATGTACCAGCCGATGGAAATTGTGCCTTTACGTCAGTGAAAGTGGCAATGAAAGATGATGAATTTAAAGATAAGATTGATGGAAAATTGACTTCTAATCAGTTAGACGCTATAATAGCTTTACGAGAAGCGACTGCAGATAAAATGGGAAAAGTTATAAGTGGTCAGGAAAATTTTATCGAAAATCTTCGTAATCCAGGTTTTTGGAATAGTGGGAGCGAAGGAGGTATTGGTATAGAAGTTTTAGGCTTTGTAGCTGAATTGATTAGGCAACCGATCCTCGTCATAACACAAGAACCTAATGGCCAGTATCGTTACTGGATTTCAGGAACTATGGAGAATCTTCGTGATGGGAATTTGGTGTTTTATGATATCGAAGAGAAAAATTTAGAAAAGCTTTTAGATGCTAATCCGAATGCGATAAAATTATTCCACAATGGAATTCACTTCCAAGCCATCATTAAAAAAGAAATTTCTTTGCTCTTCCCTCCTATTTCTAATTTTACGGTAAAAATAGATGATAATGCAAAACAAGAACGTCATTTTTCGACTTCCGATACTCTACCGTCTCCCACAGAAGGCCAAGTCCCAAGCCCAGCAGAACTCGAAACAGAACTTATTAATGCTGGATATCAAATTCAAGATGTTCCTGGAGATGGCAATTGTGGTGTTTGGGCTGTTTTGGTAGCAGCAGGGGAAATTACATTAGGAGATTTGGGAGAATTAATGGATGCTTATGAACCATTAAAAAAGGAGGGATATAGTCCTAATTGGAAAAATTGTGGAGAAATACTTGAGAAAGCATCTGAAAAAGCTAC
>CADBNU010000416.1 GCA_902796085.1 Heyndrickxia coagulans | reverse complement strand
TTCTTACCAAGAGAGTATCCTAAGAGTTTGAATCCGCTTTCAAATTTAAGGTGATAAAAAAACTGCCTATAAATACTTGACTCAAACAATTTTTTAGATTGGATTGCAAGTAACATTTTTATATGATAGTATATCCTATATATTGACAATAAAAAAATCGAATAACACAAAATATAGTACTTAAGGTTATGGTGGTATTTTAATACTTTAATAGGGAATTCAGTGAGAATCTGAAGCTGCCCCCGCAACTGTAAGTGTGGACGAACTAGCAATCCACTGTATCGCTTGCTTACTGAAAGGTGACGATATGGGAAGGGCTATAGTAGGGTGAAGCACGAGCCAGGAGACCTGCCATAACTTGAAGTTTCTATTCTTCGGGGTGTAAAGAAGCAGAAACGATAGGAAAACTATAAGTGTGCTGCAAACAGTGACTTGGCTTTAATTTGTAAAATGACCATTTTTTTACATAACAAGTAACGATTATACACTTTTTCTGTCGTTTTTTGCCGTCTATTCCCCGAGAATAGACGGTTTTTTGTTGATTATTAGAGGAGGAATGCAAATGCAAACAATTCATGATGTTAGCCAAGAGCAAATGATGACGTTTATCGATCGTATTTCTGTTGGTCTAAATCTCCAAATTGAAGAATATAAGCAAAAAATTATGAACGCTGGGGTTACAAACCACCTGGATGAAAAAAATGTAGAATTATTAATCAAGCACGCCCTTGAAAACATCGACGAGGCAAATACGGAATGGACTTATCTAGCAGCAAGAATTTATTTACATAATCTCTATCGTAAAGCAGCAGAGAACAGAAGTTATGAATCTAGCAATGAATATGGCTCATTTTATGAGTTAATACAGCTACTAACAGAAAAAGGGATTTATACAGAAAATCTATTAAAAAAATATTCAAGTGAAGAAATAGAACATTTTGGTAAAGTAATTCAACCGAAACGAGATCAATTGTTTACTTATCCAGCAATTTTAACATTAGCTACACGTTATTTAGCTACGGATTATGATAAGAATATTTACGAGTTACCACAGGAACGTTGGATGATTATTGCGATGCACTTAATGCAGGATGAAAGTTTGGCAACAAGAACGACACATGTTGAAGAGGCTTACTGGGCATTAAGTAATCTGTATATGACGGTAGCAACACCCACACTGGCTAATGCCGGAAAAACCCACGGACAATTATCTAGTTGTTTTATTGACACGGTAAACGACAGTTTACAAGGTATATATGATAGTAATAGTGATATAGCTCAGCTTTCCAAAAATGGTGGCGGCATCGGTGTTTATATGGGGAAAATTCGTGCAAGAGGTAGCTCGATAAAAGGTTATAAAGGCATGTCCAGCGGTGTTGTTCCGTGGATAAAGCAATTAAATAATACAGCTGTTAGTGTTGATCAGCTAGGAACAAGAAAAGGTGCCATCAGTGTTTATTTAGATGTATGGCATCGTGATATAGAAGATTTTCTTGATTTAAAATTAAATAATGGTGATGACCGGCTACGTGCACACGATATATATACCGGGGTTTGTATACCGGATTATTTTATGGAACAGGTAGAAAAGCGTGGAGATTGGTATTTATTTGACCCAAATGAAGTAAAAGAAGTGATGGGGTATTCCTTGGAAGACTTTTATGATGAAGAGAAGGGCGATGGCCAGTGGCGTAAAAAGTATAAGGAATGTATCAATGCCAATCTATCGTCTAAAAAGAAAGTCCCTGCAATCGAGATTATGAAGCGGATTATGCGCTCCCAGTTAGAAACGGGTTCTCCGTTTATGTTTTACCGTGATGAAGTGAATAGGCAAAATGCAAACGCACATCAAGGGATTATTTATTGTACGAATTTATGTACTGAAATTACGCAAAATCAATCGCCAACAGAATTTATAGAGGAATATATAGAAAATGAAAATATAATCGTCAAAAAATATAAAGCTGGTGATTTTGTTGTATGTAATTTAAGTTCAATAAATCTAGGACGGGCCGTACCAGATGGTGTATTAGAACGATTAATAAAAATTCAGGTCCGAATGCTTGATAATGTAATCGATATTAATACACTTCCGATTAAACAAGCGGAAATAACGAATAAAAAATATCGTGCAATCGGACTTGGTACATTTGGCTGGCATCATTTATTAGCATTAAAAAATATTGAATGGGAATCAGATGCTGCTGTTCAATATGCTGACGAGCTTTATGAAAAAATAGCGTTTTACACGATTAAAAGTAGTATGGAACTAAGTAAAGAGAAGGGGAGCTACCCATTATTTGAAGGAAGTAAATGGAGTACAGGGGCCTATTTTAGCAATAAAGGTTACTCAGATGAAAATTGGATGAAGCTCCAAAAGGATGTTCAAAAATACGGTATTCGCAACGGCTACCTTATGGCAATCGCACCGAATGCAACAACTTCAATTATTGCGGGGTCTACGGCAAGTATTGATCCGATTTTTAAACCTTTCTATATTGAAGAGAAAAAAGATTATCGTATTCCGACAACAGCACCGGACTTAAACCATCGAACTTAC
>CADBNU010000415.1 GCA_902796085.1 Heyndrickxia coagulans | reverse complement strand
GTAAATGTACTAATAAAAGTACTGTTAAATAGAAATTTTGGCAACATAATATGGATAAAACATATTGTCCCTCAGGCAATGAGCATCCTACGAAAAATAGCATAAAAATAGAGAAGGGAGGATCCATCAGTCATTGAAGACCTTTTGGATCCCCCTTCGTTTATCAAACAGATTTGCTATTCTACTTCTTTCAAAATACGTTCAATTGAAGCGATTTTTTCTTTTAAATCTGAAATTTCATCTGCAAGTTTTTCGTTAATTCTATTTGTTTCCTTTTGTGCTTCAATTGCTTCTGCGGCTAATTTTTGATAGACTTCTTCTTTGGTTGTTTGAATTTTTGTTTGTGCGATTTTTGCAATTGGAATGAACAAAATTGCCACAATTAATACTACAAATGCCATTCCTGCTAAACCCCAAATGACTTCTTCACTCATTATTTTTTACCTTCTTTCTTTTTTATTGATAATGTTTTAACAGCCTCTTTGATTAAGTCCTGTGTAATATGGAAATCAAAGTTTACAAGTTCATAGTATTTCATTGCTTTTCCATCATCGGAAACTTCCATTTTAGTATTTACAATGCCGGCATTTTCTAATTTTTGTAGATGCATGTAAAGTAAAGGACGACTCATTTCAGCTTCCCGAGCTAATTGACTGACATATTGTCTTCCATTAGCCAAAATAGCGATGATTCTCATACGGTGTGGATTGGAAAGGGCTTCAAATAAGGCTAGAAGCTCATCACCATTTACAGGTTCTTTAATCATGATCGAGCCATTACTCTCACATTATTCATAGCGTTAATGACAAAAAATATTACACCGAAAAGGATGAGAATCCCGCCAACCCAATTGATTAAACTACCTATTTCATATTGTCCCAGTCTAGAAAAAATTATATCTATGCATAACAGTGGTATTCCAATCATCAGAAATTGATCATGAACTTGTGTTAATTTGGTCGCACCCGCTGTTTGAAAAACGTGGTAGATCATTCCTGCCAATGCAATCATTCCCCAACCGGCTAAGTGAATATGAGTGTAGGCTGAACTTAATCGGAACAACTCGGTCAATCGGATAAAAATCACGAGACTAACTCTGATGAGAAAATAAATAACGAATTCATTAGTCAATCTAAGCCTCACTAATTTTTTTACCCCCCCTATGTTGACATTTTGTTTCACCTGTAATAAATATATTACAGGTGATATAAAATGTCAACACTATGAATCGCATTCCATTCAACATTTGTAAAACTTAAGAGATTCTTAAGAATTCCATTAAGATCTTTTTATGTTTTGTTTTGTATATTAAATACACCATTCGATAACAGATAAGGGGGATATTCGAATGATGAAAGAAAAAAAGATATATATTCTTTTAACGGATACAGGTACACTATTTACAAGGTTAATCAAAATATTTACAAAAAAACCTTATAATCATGCATCAATATCCTTTGATGCTGAATTATCAGAGGTATATAGCTTTGGACGGAAAAAAGTGAATAACCCTTTTGATGGGGGATTTGTTAAAGAGAATGTAGAGGAAGGTTTATTTAAAAATGCCAATTGTATCATTTATTCACTTTCAGTAACCGATGAACAATTAAAAAAGATGAAAGCATATGTAACAAAAATGGATAAACAAAAAGAAGACTTTCGTTATAATTTTATCGGGTTATTTGGTTTTATCATCAATAAACCAATAAAAAGAAAGAAAGCATTTTTTTGTTCACAATTTGTGGCGTCAGTATTAAAAAATAGTAACGTTGTTGATTTTAGAAAACCGATATCCCTTATCGCTCCGAACGATTTACAAGTAATAAACGGATTGGAACAGGTATATGAAGGTCAACTTCATGATTACATTAATAAAGATGAAAGAAATATAAGGAGTTACCCAATCTCATTGATCCCAGTTGAAATGTAAGATTAAAGGAAGAAAGGAAGGGATTACAATGAATGACATGATTAACATTTTAGTTGTTGAAGATGATAATGACATAAATCAACTTTTATGTCGAATTATTAAAATGAGCAACTATCATCCCCAACCGGCTTATTCTGGGACAGAGGCACTATTATATTTAGAAAAACAACAGTGGGATTTAGTGTTGCTAGATTTAATGTTACCGGGCATGGCAGGAGAAGAAGTACTTGAAAAAATTACAGAAAAAGGATCTACGCCGGTTATTATCATTTCAGCTAAAAATGAAAAGAGAACGAAAATTACGAGTTTGCGAAAAGGTGCTGATGACTTTATCTCAAAACCTTTTGATATTGATGAAGTATCTGCTAGGATTGATTCGCTTCTACGGAGAACTCGCTACCCGAATGAACCGAAAAAGCAAATATTAACTCATAAAGATATTCAACTTGATTTAGATTCGAAGACTGTTTTGGTCAATGGTGTCAATGTTTCTCTTACCGCTCGGGAGTTCAATATATTAAAACTATTAATGACAACACCGTATAAAGTTTTTTCTAAAGCTAATGTTTTCGAGAGTGTATGGAATGAGCCGTATCACGGAGATGATAACACGGTAAATGTACATGTAAGTAACCTTCGAAATAAGCTTACGAAGGCAAATCCAAATGAAGAGTATATTGAAACAATATGGGGAATGGGTTATCGGATGAAATCTTAAGCTTTTCTTAAGATTTATCTTAAGCCTCTCTTAATTATTATGTTCCATATTATAGTTAATGTCCGAAATGGGGGGATACACAAATGGATGAGTATATTTTACGTACAAATGGATTAACAAAAAAATATCATCATGATTATGCTTTAAAGGATGTCAATATCAATATTAAAAAGGGTGAAATTTATGGTTTAATTGGTCAAAATGGTGCTGGAAAATCAACATTATTACGGTTAATTACAGGACTAGCTTTTCCGACAAGTGGAACTATCCATATTTTTGGTGAATATCAATCTAAAAACTTATGTGAAGCCCAAAAAAGAATCGGTGCGATTATTGAACACCCAGCACTTTTTCCAAATATGTCAGCTTCTGAAAACCTAGAAGTGCATCGCTTACAAAAAGGGATTCCAGGTAAAACATGTATAAGTGAAACGTTGGAACTAGTCGGTCTTCAAGATTTAGGGAAGAAAAAAGTGAAAAACTTTTCTCTAGGAATGAAACAAAGGCTAGGGCTTGCTATTGCCTTATTAAGCGATCCAGAATTTTTAATTCTCGATGAACCAACAAATGGACTTGATCCAATGGGAATTGTTGAAATGAGGGAGTTAATTCATAAATTAAATCGGGAAAAAGGACTTACAGTTTTAATATCTAGCCATATTTTAACGGAACTATACAAAACCGCAACATGTTTCGGTATTATTCACAAAGGACGGTTGTTAGAGGAAATGACAACAAAAGAATTAGATGAAAAATGCAGACAACATTTGCGGATTAAGGTTGATCAACCACAACTGGGAGCTACGGTCTTAGAAGAACAATTACAAGCAGATGATTTTGAAGTAATGCCAGATGGGACCATAAAACTTTATAACTATCTCGATGATATTCGGACCGTTTCTCGTATTTTAACCAATCGTGGACTTATATTAGAACATCTCTCACTAAATGGTGATAGTTTAGAGAACTATTTTTCAAAACGGATTGGAGATGCAACATATGACTAATTTAATTCTAGCAGAATTATATAAATTAAAAAGGAACCGGTCATTTTGGGGTATTACTGTAATCGTAACGGGAGTCAGTTTGTTATTACATTATTTAGTGATGATTGATTGGTGGATAATGGACAATACTAATTTTATGCAAGTAGGATTAGGTAAATTAAATGCACTATCTCCATTTATAACGTTATTATTTTTCAATTTAATTGTTAGCACATTGGCTGGATTTTATATCGCCGTTGATTTTTCACCTAGTAGTGTTATAAAAAATCAAGTTATGAGTGGAAATAAACGCTCCCATATATTTTTAGCGAAGTTTCTTGTTTTTTCATTGGGTGCGGTTCTTATTACAATATTCATTCCATTAATCATAGGTCTTTTAATGGTATTATTATTAGGTCATGGTGATATCCTAAACAGTGTTGGTCTTTTATACTTAGCAAGGTCATTTGGATTATTTTTACTCCCTTTTCTAAGCTATATAGCGTTAATAATGTTGTTTGCTGTCGTGACCGAAGATAGTGGTAAAACGATTATTTTTTCGATTTTATTTACTATTATAATATTTGTTGTTGAAAAGCTACCTATGTCATCTGTTGTTGAATTTTTGTATAAGTATTCTATATTTCAACAGTTTAGTGATGTATTTACTCCGATAATGACGAAGGGCCAAATGCTTACAGCTCTTATCGTTGGTACTGTTTCCTTAATTTTCATTGTTTTCTGTGGTATTTTTATATTTAATCGAAAAGAAATCAAATAAAAAAGGCGGGTGGGAGCAGTGATTTTTATTGTTATAACGTTAGTTATCATTACTTTTATTGCACTCACTCGGCTTTTTTCTTTTAAAAATGAAGTGAGAAAGATCGTGAGACAGTTACAATTGTATAACAATCGTAAAACAAATAAAAAAATTGATATTACACTCATTGATCAAGATATTGAACATTTAGGAGTCGAAGTCAATCGTTTAATTAACTTGTATGTAATGGAAAATCGAAAAAGGGTCCTTTTTGAAAAAGAACAACGGCAAACAGTGGCAAATATGTCTCATGATTTGCGTACACCTCTTACATCTATTATTGGTTATATTCAGATCGCAAATAATGAAAATCTGTCAGAAGTCGAAAAAGAAGAATTGTTGGCTACTGCATTTGACCGTGCAAAAAGATTGGAACGTTTATTGAATGATTTTTTTGAACTGAGTGTTCTAGAGTCCACTGATTACGAGTTAAAATTACAACGAATAAACTTGACTAAATTATTGACAGAAGTATTGGTAAGTTTTTATGATCGTTTTCAGGAAAAAAGATTGGAACCAACAATTGAAGGCTTAGAGAACAATGTCACTATTTTTGCTGATCATTCAGCTGTTACACGTGTAATTGAAAATTTACTTTCTAATACGTTAAAGCACGCTGATGGGAATATCATGATCAGGCTAGAAGAACAAAATGGTGTTGCAAGTCTAATGATTACCAATGATGCTCTTTCGTTAACGGAACAAGATGTTCAGCATATGTTTGATCGTTTTTATATGGCTGACCAATCTCGTTCTGGGAAAAGCACTGGCTTGGGTTTATCGATTGTAAAAAGTCTAATGGAAAAAATGAACGGCTCTATTTCTAGCAAATTAAATGATGGTCAGTTGTCAATCATTTGTGAGTGGAAAACGGTAAAGAAATGAATCGATTGTAAATAGGTATTTCTAAAGTATTCAACGGAATAAAGAAATTAAGAAGAGGCATTTATACATCGTTACGATGTTTTGAATGTCTCCTTTTTT
>CADBNU010000414.1 GCA_902796085.1 Heyndrickxia coagulans | reverse complement strand
TGGAAATACTACGATTCCTTTAGACGGTGAAAGAGCCAATGTACGAACGAAAGAAACAAATCTCGGTAATTTGATTACAGATGGTATGGTTTGGAAAATGCAACAGTTCTTCCCGGAAACAACAATTGCCTTACAAAACGGTGGAGGAATTCGTGCTTCGATCGATCAGGGAGAAATTACAATGGGTGAAGTTCGTACCGTCCTCCCATTTGACAATGCGCTCGTTGCCATTAAGTTAACCGGTAAAGAAATTTGGGAAGCTCTGGAACATAGTGTCAGTGCCTATCCTAGCCAAAGCGGCGGCTTCCTGCATGTGTCAGGATTAAAATTTAAATTTGATCCGGATAAACCGGCTGGCGAAAGAGTTTGGTCAGTAAAAGTTAAAACAACAGGCGGCAACTTTAAACCTATTGAATTAGATCAAATGTATACAGTTGCAACTAATTCCTTTACTGCACAAGGCGGCGACGGTTTCGATTCGTTAAGACAGGCTTATTTGGACGGTCGTATGATCAACATTGATATTCCTGACTATGAAGTATTTAATGATTATTTAGTCGCCCATAACCCGGTCTCACCAAGTGTAGAGGGTAGAATTGTTGCTGCAAAAGAACCAAGTGGAGAAAATAAAGTGAATCCTACCATCAACAATGGCGTAGCAACAGTAGATGATGCTACTTTTAAAAATGCAATAGAAGCAGCAGTTGTAGCCAACAGTGCCCTTGAAATTAACCTGAATGGTAAGGAAAACATAAAGATCCAATTAACTGCTGATCAGGTGGCTCAGCTAACGGAAAACGGTGTTCCATTAGTACTCGCCAATGGTTCCGTTTCAATACGCATTCCAAGCAGCGTACTGGAAGCTGGTGGAGAATTAGTTGTCATTATAAGCAAATTAGCAGACACCAAAGGAGCAGTCAGCCCGGTTTATGAGCTTATCATTCAACTCGGTGGAAAGAGTGTCACCCAATTTTCCGAACCGGTTACCTTGACATTTACTGTTGATAAAAACAAAGTGACAAAACCAGATAAGTTAAATGTTTACTACTACAATGAGCACACAAAAGCTTGGGTTAAACTTCCGGGAGCAACTTACCAAGATGGTAAAGTAACGGTTACTACCAACCACTTTACTAAATTTACAGTTTTCGAAAATGATGCAGAAATAATTGCATCAGACAGTTCAGACAATAATGGTAACGGAGGATCCAATCCACCCGGTGGAAAGAATCCGGACAATACGAATTCCGGAACAAAAAATACAGTTACCGATCATTCTAATACCGGAAATAACCCAATTAACACGACAAACAAACTACCGGATACATCAACGAATTATCGCAATATCTTGTTAGCCGGTATATTGTTTATATTGTTCGCAACAATAGGGGTCTTTTACAAAAGGTTCAAAAAGGGGACAAAATCAACACATTAATTGTCGACTATTTGCACCAAAAAGTATTTCGGTAAGTTCACACTCAATATAAACAGAAGAAACATGTCCACGAGGTCGGTTCGAGGCCGCT
This sequence comes from Heyndrickxia coagulans, assembly GCA_902796085.1. Taxonomy (GTDB): domain Bacteria; phylum Bacillota; class Bacilli; order Bacillales; family Caldibacillaceae; genus Pallidibacillus; species Pallidibacillus thermolactis. Next base: position 2,290 of record CADBNU010000414.1, on the reverse strand, counting down.
GAAAATGTACTAACTAATCTTGCTAAAAACCATATTTAGCTGTATTCCCTTAGTTTACCCTACTATATATTGTGAAAATGCACTTATTCAAACAGTTTTACAGTGTCCCCGGTCGGTTCTCACAGACAAAATGGGGGATTAATCAGGTGAAACTGTCCAATAGAACGGCTCTCGCGGACAAAATGGAGCCTCAACCAAGTAAAACTGTCCAATAGAACGACTCTCGTGGACAAAATGAGGAGTCAATTAGCAAAAACTGTCCAATAGAACGATTCTCGTGGACAAAATGGAGGCCCAATCAGGAGAAACTGTCCAATAGAACGACTCTCGCGGACAAAATGGGGGCTCAATCAGGTGAAACTGTCCAATAGAACGACTCTCGTGGACAAAATGGTGGCTCAATCAGGTGAAACTGTCCAATAGAGTGACTCGGGGCCACTGAAAAAGTCAATCTGAAAATTCGAAATAATTATATGTATAATAAATTGAAAAAAATACCCCCAATATTTGGTATAATAAAGTTATACTACAAACCAAAACCAAACTGGGGGTATCTATCATGCTTAAAGAAAAAGATAATCAATTAAGCATCTATTCCATATTATACGATAAAATTCCTGAAAATCATACACTTAAATTATTAAGAGATGAAGTAGATTTTAGTTTTATCAATAAAATGCTTGAAAAAACTTACTGTAAAGAATATGGAAGGCCAGCAAAAGAGCCCGAACTTATGGTTAAAATCTTGGTGTTACAAAAACTCTATGACTTATCTGATGAGAAAGTTATAGAAAATTGCTCATTAAACCTTGCATATATGTATTTTTTAGGAATCAATCCGGAAGACGACCTCCCTCACCCAAGTCTTTTGACAAAATTTCGTAAAAGTAGATTAGAAGGCAATCTCACCATAGATGAAATTATTATTGAAATCATAAACCAATGCATTGAAAAAGGAATTTTACAAAAGGTTTCTGGTATAACGATTGATTCCACTCATACAGAAGCCAACACCAAAAAATATAGACCGGAACGAGTCATGAAACAATTAGCGAAAAAAATCTTTAAAACGGTTAAAGAAGAAAACGGAGAAATACCAAGTGAAATCAACCAAGAAATCCCTGATTATAAAGAAATAGAAAACCATGATGAAGCTAGAAAAACAATGAAGTCCTATCTTGAAGAAACGGTATCAAAGGTAGAAGAACTAGTTGAACTAGAGAAAGCACCTGAAACAAAAGCACTCGTTAATAATGCGAAAGAAATTTTAGCAGACCCGAAGTTTATAGAGCAAAGAGGGGTACGATCGATTGTCGACCAAGAAGCGAGAATAGGGTATAAAAGCAAAAATGATCCTTTCTTTGGTTATAAAACGGAATTTATGATGACAACAGAAGATCGAATAATTACAGCTGTACATACTGGTAATGGAGCTTATGTGGATGGCACGAAGTTTGATGAATTATTAGAGTTAACCAAGAAAACGAGAATAAAAATACCAGAAGTGTACGGTGATAAAGCCTATTTTAAAAAGCCAATCTTAGACAAAATCTCTGAACTTAAAGCAAAGGCATACATCCCTGTAAGTGAAGCTGCATATCGCATAGACGAAGAAAGATTCAGTTATAACAAAGATTCTGACGAGTGGTTCTGTAGTCAAGGAAACAAAACAATCAAAAAGAAACACTACATAAGAAAATGTGGAAAAGAAACGTATAATTACTATTTTGACAGAGAACAATGTAGAAATTGCCCAATGCGAGAAGTTTGCATAACCGGAAAAACAGTCGGGAAAGTATTAGGGATCGGAATCAACACCCCAGAATTTTATGAGTATAGTCAACAACAGAAATCGGAGGGATTTAAAGAGAAGTATAAAAAAAGAGCATGCCAAGAAGGGAAAAATGGCGAAATGAAGAATTTCCACGGGTTAGATCGTGCCAAATGGTACGGTCTAAAAAGCATGGGCTTACAAGCCAAGCTCACAGCCTTGGCAGTAAATTTAAAGAGGATAGCCGCCATACTATCCTCTAAAAAGGCGAATTATATCCAAACATTTGTCATTTTTACTAATTTCTATGGTAAAGAGTACCATTTACAGAAAATTCATCTAAATTCTATTGTAAAAAATACCATTTACAGAAAATTTCTTACACTACACAGCAAATTTTACATAAAAAAAATGGCTTTTTTCAGTGGTCACTAACTAATTTGTGTTTTCTTTTTCATTTAATTCCTTTTCCAACTCTGCAATTTTACTATCGAATGTACTGCGGTAGTAGGAACGATT
>CADBNU010000413.1 GCA_902796085.1 Heyndrickxia coagulans | reverse complement strand
ATACTATCTAATTGTTTCATTTTTTTTTTTTTTTTTTTTTTAATGACCACTTTTTCAATTTGTTCTTCTGTGGAAACTTCATTATTTGGAACCAATTCTAGTATTGGAACGTCTAAAGTTTCAGGTTGATTCATTACATACTTACTGCGGCGCACATTTTTCCGATAACGATCTCGAAACGTATTCATTGTAATGGTCGTAAGCCATGCTTTTACATGATCAACTTGTTCCACTTGCTTTTGGTTGCGGACAACTTTTACCCACACCTCTTGCATTAAATCCTCAGCTTCTAAAGGATTGCGCGTTAATTTTAAACATAAATGATATATATAACGATTAAACTCTTCGTAAACATCACAAATTTTACTCATCGTTCAATTCCTCCGTATTTAAGAGCTTTCTGTATACATTTTCCCAAAAATTTGTATTACACTCTATATGATTAGCTTTCAATTACATTACATTCCTGTAAGATTTCTATTATTGATTTCCCCTTTTTATTACCTTTCTCAAAATGTTCTGACATTCGCTTGAAATTTCCAATTCTATGATATACTAATTTTTAGAAAATTTTTTTGAATCGGGGGATTTATATGGACTTGCAACGTTTTCATGAGTATTTTGAAAAAAATCGCGAAAAGCATTTACAGGAGCTATTTGAATTTTTATCTATTCCTAGCATCAGCGCACTATCCGACCATAAGCAAGATATAGAGCGTGCAGCTCAATGGCTAAAAAATCAGATGGAACAATTGAATCTTGAAAATGTATCCATTGACCAAACAGCTGGGCATCCTGTCGTTTATGGTGAATGGCTTCATGCTGAAGGAAAGCCTACAGTGTTAATTTACGGACATTATGACGTTCAACCAGTTGATCCATTACACTTATGGAAAACAGAACCTTTCAAACCTGAAATCATTGAAAATAAATTGTATGCTCGAGGAGCGTCCGATGATAAGGGACAAATATTCATGCACCTAAAAGCAATTGAAGCACTTTGCGCGATTCTCGGTACATTGCCTGTCAATGTAAAATTCATTTATGAAGGTGAAGAAGAAATTGGAAGCGCTAACCTTCCTTCTTATATAGAGGAAAATAAAGATAAATTAGCAGCAGATTTCATTTTAATCTCTGACACAAATATGTATGGTCCAGGTAAACCGGCAATCTGCTATGGATTACGAGGACTTACAGGCCTCCAAATCGATGTGCGTGGAGCGAAAAGCGACCTGCACTCTGGTCTTTACGGTGGTGGAGTGCAAAATGCAATCCATGCGTTAGTAGCAATTCTTGATTCATTCCGAGATCATACAGGTAAAATTTTAGTCGAAGGATTTTATGATGACGTTCGACCACTATCAAATGAGGAACGTAAAGCCTTTGCTGACCTACAATTTAATGAAGAAGCATTAAAAGAGGAACTGGAAGTTAATGAATTGTTTGGCGAGGAAGGCTACTCCTATCTTGAAAGAACTTGGGCTCGCCCTACTTTAGAAATCAATGGAATTTTCGGTGGATTTTCCGGAGAGGGAATTAAAACCGTTTTACCAAATGAAGCAGGAGCAAAAATAACTTGCCGACTTGTTCCAGACCAAGATCCCGACAAAATCATTGCGTTAATACAAAATCATATTGAAAAACATACACCTAAAGGAGTAACCGTCACTGTAACGAAATTTGACAGCGGGGCACCATATCTTACACCTTTTGACCACCCATTAATTCAAACAGCAAGCAAATCGTATGAAAAAGTGTATGAATCCCCTACTGCATTCACTCGCGGCGGAGGATCTATTCCAATTGTTGCAACCTTTGATCAAATCTTAAATATCCCTGTCGTGTTAATGGGATTTGGTTTAAGTACAGAAAACTTCCATGCACCAAATGAACACTTCCACTTAGAAAACTTTGATAAAGGATTGCGTGTTCTTTGCGATTATTTATGTGAAGTTGCCAACCTCTCTTTGTAATTGAGTAGTAAAATTTTCGTTAAAACTTTTTCTCACTAACCTAAATTTTCCATAAAAAACGTTTAAGAATTTTGTACTGTTTAGACCCCTTATGAAAAGTCATGAAATTACTTTTATATTGTCAAATATTGTATACATTTTAGTATCCCTTTGAAGTTTATAATATAAATAGGGAAGAAATACCCAGAAGACCATTGTATTTCCAAGGTATTTCTTCCTTCCTTCAACGAGAGGGGTAGAAAAATGAACGCTCAATTGTACCATTTAACAAGGTTGGAATCGCTCACAGGAAACCTTTTTATCGATGGCAAGTATACAGAAGCTATTGAGTTGGGTAAAGAACTATTAGAAACCGCTAAAAAAACCGAAGATATTAAGGCCACGATGAATGCCCATTTGAATCTTGCTTGTTGTTATTATTATTTAGGTGAAATTGAAATCGCTTTCCAACATATTCTTGATTATAAAGTGTTGTGTGATGAATTCGGAGACGATCGGGATAAGTATTACTTATATTATTTGAGTGCTTTGATATATGCTTATGAAGAAAATTTCGAAGAAGCAAAAGAAGCGATGAAGCAATGTATACGGATTGCACAAGAATTAGAAATGTTTTATTCAGTAAGCAGCAGTTTCAACTCCTACAGCAACTACTTATTGCATGAAGGAAACTATGAAAAAGCACTTCACTATGCGTTAAAAGCATTAGCCATCGCAAAAGAACATTGCCCTAGTGAAATATTATTGCAATGTCATATCTATTTAAGTATTGCATCAAGTTATATCGGTTTGAATGAATTATCGAAGGCAGAAAAAATTATCAATCAACTAGAGCTCAACCAGTATATCAACAACCTACCTCATGAAAAAGCGCACTTTCTCCATGTGAAAGCCACATTTCATCGTTCCAAAGGTGAGCATGATATAGCATTGCAATTATTACATAAATCTTTCAACATATATTCTGAATATAATAATCAAATGAAATTAAAGTCTATATTGAAAGTAATTGCAGAAATTTATGAATCCCTTGGCAATTATAAGAAATCTTACGAAGCGATGAAAGAATATTTAACAATTGTTGAAAAACTGTTTTCCACTCGCCTTTCATCTAAAATACGAGAATTGGATGTCAATCAAAGCATTAAAGCGATAGAAAAACGGGCAAATGTGGACAGTTTAACAGGAGTATATAATCGTTATTATATTGAAACAACATGTGACAAGTGGCTCAAAGAAATAAAAAAAACAGATGAACATATTTGTTGTGTCGTCATCGACATTGACTCGTTTAAAAATATTAATGATACCTTTGGCCATTTAATAGGTGATGAAGTGATTAAAGGGGTCGCACAGGCTTGTTTAAAGGTGGCTAATGAAGATAAAGAAAATATCATCGTCGGTCGTTACGGTGGGGATGAATTTATTGTCCTCTTAAAAGGATATCCTTCACATTCCATTATGGAAAGAGCAAAACAACTTTATAATGAAATTACTTCCTTTCAGATAAACTATTTAACAAATGAAATTAAAGTGACTGTTAGCATCGGAGTAGTATGTACCAATAGCATTCCATATGCTAAAAAGTTCACTCAAATCTTTAAAGTTGCCGATCAAGCTCTCTATATGGCAAAAAGACAAGGAAAAAATCAAATTGTCTACCTCTCAAATGAAAACTGTTAAAATACAAAAAGGCTGGTTCGCCAATGCGTCCAGCCTTTTCCAAACCTTATAAGCTAGTTATAAAAAATATAGGGGAGGTTTTATTGATCAGTCGAACAAATTTTAGGTTCTTATGAGCTTACATGATACTTTTACTAAAAGAGCAATTTTTTATACAGCAACTACATTTTTCGCTGTATTGTAATATTACTATAGCACCCCATCATCTCTTTGTACATCAACTCCCGAAATATGTCACATTTTTATCATATTTTTGTTCACAAATTTAATATTTTTATTTTTTCATCATTGCATTTTTTGTTACATATACAGGAATTTCCTTGCAACTAAACTTTATTGACATAGTTATGGCAGAGTTTATATGAATAACTATGTTAATTTATTGATATATGTAAACAAAACCAGACCGAAAGTTAACAATAATGAACTTTCGGTCTCATCATACTTTAACGTAATATCATTCCTACTCCGGCATAAATAATGACTGTGGCAAACACTGCTGTCATGTAAATTAATGAATAACCAAACATTTTATTTGCCCATTTATTCCCGTCCATTTGTCTATATCCTACTAAACTAATCCATAGCCAAATGCCGCCAAGCATTAGTGAAGAAAGCGTTAACCCCCAGCTTAACGGAACAAACAGGAAGCTCGTTAGCATGAGCAAAATTAAGTACACATTCGTTTGGATATATGTGCGTTTAACGCCCTTTACAACTGGAAGCATTGGGATTTTTGCTGCTGCATAATCATCCTTCTTACGGATGGCCAGTGCATAGAAATGCGGCATTTGCCAAATGATCATAATGATAAAGAGCGCCCAACATGCTGGGTGCCAGATCGTAGGTGCAACAGCCGCCCATCCAATTAACGGTGGAACCGCACCAGAAATACTCCCCACTTCAGTGTTCCAAATAGTTCTTCTCTTCGTCCACATCGTATATGGAACAACGTAGAAAAATACACCAAGGAATCCAAGAATTGCAGCTGTTAGTGTTGTTAAGGCTAAAAATCCAAGTCCGATAATCAGTAATAGTATTCCGACAATCAACAACGTGCGAAGATTAATTTCACCAGTAACAGATGGTCTCAATTTTGTACGGGACATCTTCGCATCAATATCATGATCATATATATTGTTGAATATTCCAGCTGCTCCGATGACTGCCGCCGAACCGATAAGAGCAAAAATCATATTCGGTATATTTTCAATAAAACTTAAATTATACGTATAAAGGGCAAGCATTAAGGCGGCGAACATCGGAATCAGGTTGGATTTGATAATTCCCGTCTTTACAGCTTTT
>CADBNU010000412.1 GCA_902796085.1 Heyndrickxia coagulans | reverse complement strand
CTTTAACCGGTTCTATAAAACTAGCAGCCTTTTTCTCATCTTTTAATGTATAATAATAATGCATTAAACCTATAGCTACACAAGCCGCATGAAATGATCGATCTAAAGGACGTCTTTGTTTTCTAATAGCTGATATAACAAGAGCATCTTCTGTAGCACAAGCATTTGGATCTGGAAATGTACGATGAATCATATCATCAAGGAAAAAGGCATTATGTATAAATTCATGATATAACTGTTCTCCTAAGTCTACTACATTCCAATTTTTTATAGGATTTAACCATATTAGCCCTATTAAGCTAGAAACTGAACCGCCACCAAATCCCTTTACTTTAAATGCAAGTATCGTTCCAATTAATGTATTAAATAAATAAGAGAAGTCAGGAAAAATTGTGTCTAGTAATTTGAAGCTCTTTTTGAAAGCATCATCTAGTTCAACCCGTGATTGTTCATTGAAAAGATGTTTATCGTTCTCAATATCCTCTTTTTTTATCATTTTTGATTCTACTAATTTGTTGATTAAACTCTTATTATCGTATTCTACTAGTACCTTTTCACTGTTATAAGGAATATTTGTACCTTGTAAACCATTTAATGCTTCAAAAAGATATTGCTTTCTATTATGGTCATTTATAACCATGTTATAGTCTTTATTATAAAATTTTATAAGGGTATCAATGTTTGAAATAATGGTTTTTGCGTTCAAAAACGGTAAATCAACATTCACGGTAGACTTTTCAGCAATAACATTACTCATTATATATTTTCCTCCTTTTTAAATTGAAATCGTGCAGTTTTAAAAACTACACGATTTTAAAAACTACATGATCCAAACATTAGAAACGAATTTTAATTATTCATATTCTTCTGCATCTGAATCACCATGAATTTGCATTACCAATTTTACAACTGACTGTGCCTCTTTTGTTTCAAAGTGATTTTGTCTAAATAGATTGATGTTTTCTTCTAAGGAGTTTTTTTCTAATTCCATATTTGAAAACCTCCTTTTTGTTTTGTTCACCTAAAATATAACAAATTTTCCATTATATGTAAAATAAAAATATTGTAAAAATTTTATATAAAAAAATAATTTAATTTTAGTGTTTTAATTAACATTGATTAATTTATTAAAAAACAAAGGAAGAAAACGACAAGATGGAGAAGGAAAAATAAATTTTCAAAAATTAAGGCATTAGGATTATGATTAAACAATAAAAAAGACTACGATATTTCTCACTATAAAGAAGTAACGTAGTCCTTAGACATCTAAAATTTCGTTCGCTTTTAACTTATTTTCGGATTAGAAAAGAATCTTTCATGTATTTATAAAGCCTGGCTTATTTTAGCGTTTTATTGAATTTGTCTTAATCCATTCAGCAATTTCTTCAATACTTGGTTTTTCAGTGACTACCATAACTGTAAAATCCTCTGCCTCTTTTTGGTCTACGACTAAATTATAACCATTTATCCATAAAAACTGTTTCATAGAAGCAAAACCTGTTCGTTTATTTGCATTATGAAAAGCGTGATTTTGACTAAGACTGGCTAATAAAGCAGAAGCTTTCTCCCAAATGGTAGGATAAGCTTCTTGGCCAAACGCAGATTGTTTAGGTCTTGCCAATGCACTTTGTAATAATCCAACGTTTTTTACACCTTTTTGTTCGTTTGGTGTGTATCTTTCTATCATAAGTGCATTGAGTAATATTACTTGTTTATCAGTAAGATATTTCATTTCTTACCTTTTTGCTAAATTTCTTAAAGTATTATCGTAATTTTCGAACAGGTCTTGTAATCCATCTAAGAAGTCTTGATCTATACTATCCTCTAATACTTCTGTATTTAAAGGTTTATACTTTTTAAATGAAACAGTTCCATCTTTTTCGAGAGTGAATTTTATTTCATCTCCTTGTGCAATATTAGCGTGTTTTAATACTTCTTGTGGTAAGGTAATACCTAAGCTATTCCCTACTTTTGTAACTTTTCTTTCCATTTCAATCACCGCCATCATAAATTTCCCCCCTACTATAATTATTATGATGGACAATTATTAGAATCATTATACTTAGTTTTACTGTTATTTATGTTATAACGGTTATAAATATTATATGCTTTTAAATACATATTGTAAATCCTTATTTATCGTAAACTTTCTACTTTTCTTTTATATCTGATTAACGTACTTTTACTGATCCTAACAGTAAAACGTTAATTGAAAAATACGTTAAAGCAATTAACAAAATAACTAAATATTCCGAAGAAATTAATTATAAATTTAATGACAATGAGGTATTATTATGAACAAAATAATAAAAAGCACAGAGCTATGGGTAAAGGAACAGCTAGAAAATGAAGGAACAGGTCATGATTGGTATCACATTTATCGTGTTACTAAAATGGCAAAAAAATAGCTATTGAAGAAAATGCTGATACTTTTATAGTTATAATGGCTGCTTTACTCCATGATCTAGCAGGTGATAAAATTGTTGAAAATGAAAATGAAGGATTAAAAAATATTATACGTTATTTTGAAAGCCAAGAAGTTAAACAAGAGATAATATCACATATTCTAAAAATAATACAAAGTATTTCTTTTAGGGGAGAACGGGTAAGGAGCTACACTCATTAGAAGCAAGAGTTGTTCAAGATGCTGATAGACTCAATGATATAGGAGCCATCGGTATAGCACGTACATTTCAATATGGTGGCGCTCACAATAGACCTATTTACGATCATCGCTTACCTGTGAGAAAGAATATGTCTTTATACGAATATAGGAACGGAAAATCCTCCTCAATACACCATTTTATGAGAAACTTTTATTATTAGGCTCTGTTAAAGTTAGTTGTTGATAATTGAATTCCGAGAACAAATGTTCTATAATTGAACTAACTACAATAGGGTTGGTGATGAT
>CADBNU010000411.1 GCA_902796085.1 Heyndrickxia coagulans | reverse complement strand
CTGACGCGGTATTACTTGGTGCGGTAGGAGGTCCCAAATGGGACTCTCTACCAGCACCCATTCGGCCAGAAAAAGGATTGTTAGAAATTCGAAAGAAACTGGGATTATTTGCCAATCTACGTCCTGTAAAAAGCTTTTCAGCATTGCTTCATGCATCACCATTAAAGGAGAAATTTATTAAAGATAGTGATTTGTTGATTGTACGTGAACTTACTGGAGGATTATATTTTGGTAAGCCGAGCGAACGAAGAAATAACGACGAAGCTGTGGTCGATACACTTTATTACGAGCGGTATGAGATGGAAAGGATAGTAGAAAAAGCTTTTCAATTTGCACGGTCGAGGAAAAAACATCTTACGTCGGTTGATAAAGCGAATGTACTTGAATCAAGTAAAATGTGGCGAGAAATCGTTAAGGAAAAAAGTAAAGCATATCCAGATGTAACGGTGGAGCATATGTATGTTGATGCTGCAAGCATGAAACTTATAACTAATCCAAGTAGTTTTGATGTCATAGTTACCGAAAATATGTTTGGTGATATTTTAAGCGATGAAGCATCTGTACTTACAGGTTCACTTGGCATGTTACCATCTGCGAGTATCCGATCTGATTCATTTGGTCTATATGAGCCGGTACATGGATCTGCACCAGATATCGCTGGAAAAGGAATTGCCAATCCTTTAGGGATGATTTTATCTGCTGCCCTTATGTTGCGTTTTTCCTTTGGATTAGAGATGGAAGCAACCATCATTGAAAAGGCAGTAAATCACACATTATTGGACGGTTACCATACTCCTGATTTACATATAGAAAACGGAAGAATTGTTTCAACAGATGAACTAGTTGCAAGGATAGCGGATAAAGTTGAAGAGGAAGTTTTACAAAATAATTAAAAAGGAGGATGGAAAATGGAGCGACCAAAAACAATTATTGAAAAAATTTGGGAAAATCATGTTGTCCATCGTGAAGAGGGGAAACAGGATTTGTTATATATTGATTTGCACCTTATTCATGAAGTCACCTCTCCACAAGCTTTTGAAGGGCTTCGAATTAACAACAGGAAGGTGAGAAGACCGGATTTAACATTTGCTACAATGGATCATAATGTCCCTACGATCAATCGTGAAGTTATTCATGATGAAGTAGCAAAAAAGCAATTAGAAACATTAAAGAAAAACTGTGAAGAGTTTGGTATTCAATTAGCCGATATGTTCCATCCTGATCAAGGAATTGTTCATGTTATTGGTCCACAACTTGGATTAACACAACCAGGAAAAACGATCGTATGTGGAGATAGTCATACATCTACCCATGGAGCTTTTGGTGCGATAGCATTTGGGATTGGAACAAGTGAAGTGGAACATGTTCTGGCGACTCAAACGATTTGGCAGAAGAAACCAAAAACATTAAATGTCCATGTGGAAGGCGATTTAGGACCAGGAGTAACAGCAAAGGATTTAATCCTGGCGATTATTGCTAAATTCGGTGTTAGTTTCGGTCAAGGATATATTATTGAATATACGGGTGACGCAATTCGGAATTTATCCATGGAAGGTCGTATGACTGTATGTAATATGTCAATTGAAGCTGGGGCTCGGGCAGGACTAATTAGTCCAGATGAAAAAACCATTGAGTATTTACGCGGTAAAAGATATGTACCAAAGGGTGAAGAATTCGAGCGAGTTGCGGAAGAGTGGTTAGCTTTGGCAACGGATAAAGGGGCTGTTTATGATAAAACTGTAACAATACAAGCAGAAGAAATTGAGCCTCAAGTGACATGGGGAACCAATCCAGGAATGTGTGTACCGATCAGTGGAAGAACCCCGGATCTATCTAAAGTAGAAAACAAAGATGAAGTAAAGCGTGCCTTAAAATATATGGGGCTTGAAGAAAATACACCGATGACAGATATTGAAATTGACCATGTTTTTATTGGTTCATGCACAAATTCTCGATTAACAGATTTAAGAAAAGCAGCTGAAATTGTCCGTGGAAGAAAGGTCCATCCAAATATAAAACGAGCGATCGTCGTTCCAGGATCATGGGTAGTAAAAACGCAGGCAGAAAAAGAAGGAATCGATCAAATCTTTAAAGATGCTGGATTTGAATGGAGAGATTCAGGATGTAGTATGTGCCTTGGTATGAATGAAGATATTGTACCTCCTGGTGGAAGATGTGCCTCGACATCCAATCGTAACTTTGAAGGTAGACAAGGAACAGGAGCACGTACCCATCTCGTAAGCCCTGAAATGGCGGCTGCAGCTGCAATTGCCGGGCATTTTGTAGATGTACGCAAATTCCAAGAGGTACTACAATAGGAGGTAATAAATATGGAAGCAATCCGTAATCATACTGGATTTATATATCCCTTAAATCGAGATAATGTTGATACAGATCAGATCATTCCGAAACAATTTTTAAAACGAATTGAACGTACAGGTTTTGGAAAATTTCTTTTTTACAATTGGCGTTTTGATGAAAAAGGAAATAAGCGTAAAGATTTTAGTTTAAATGATCCAAAATATAGTAGGGCAACAATTCTACTCACAGGACACAATTTTGGTTGTGGTTCATCACGAGAACATGCACCATGGGCATTGCTTGATTATGGGTTTAAAGTTATTATTGCGCCGAGTTTTGCTGATATTTTTTATAATAACTCATTGAAAAATGGAATACTTTTAATTGAAATGGATGAGAGGCAAATTCGTTCATGGATGGAAAAAGCAGAACGATCCCAATATCATTTGCAAATTGATTTGGAAAAGCAACAGATTAGAGATGAGGAGAATAACATCGTCCGGTTTAATTTTCCTGAGGAACATAAAGAGAAACTTTTAAATGGTTGGGACGAAATCGACTTAACTTTAAAACTAAATGATAAAATCGCTGCCTTTGAAAAAGCTGGAGGTATTATTGCATAGAGTTAGGAGAGTTATTCATCATTGAATAGCTCTCTTTTTTTATTAAAAATTTAATTTACCTTTTTCTCTATTTCCCTACATAACCAAAGTGAAGGGAATTTTTTAAACGAAATTGAAAAAGGGTGGTTAATGTGGTAAAGGTTTTTATTGATCCAGGACATGGTGGTGTTGACCCAGGTGCAGTTGCTAATGGTTTACAAGAGAAAGAGATTACACTGCAGCTGGCAAAAGAAATCCAAAAGATTCTACTTAATGAGTATGAAAATATAGCAATCAAGATGTCAAGAACAACAGACCAAACTGTAAGCTTAAATAGCAGGACGGCTCTAGCCAATCACTGGAATGCAGATATTTTTTTATCCATTCATATTAATGCCGGAAAAGGGACCGGATTTGAAAGTTATATTTATTCAAATGTAGGAAAAATGACGAAAAAATATCAAGACATAATTCATAATACAATTATAAAACAAGTCGGCTTCAAGGATAGAGGTAAAAAACAAGCTGATTTTCATGTTCTTCGTAATACTAAAATGCCAGCCGTTTTAACAGAAAATGGCTTTATCGATACGTTACAAGATTCAGATAGATTAAAAGATCCAGAATTTATACGGAAGCTCGCAAGAGGACATGTATTTGGCCTAGCAAAAGCATTAGGACTAAAGAAAAAAGATCATAACGTGACAAACAGCCCGAGTTCACAGCCTTTATATAAAGTTCAAATTGGCTCGTTTAAAAATAGAAAAAATGCTGAATTGCTAGCTGAACAAGCTGTTCAATCAGGATATAACGTCATTATTATTGAGGAATGATAACCAAATTTGAGAATAAAAGAATGACCAATTTTATCGTTTTTACGTAGATTAATTGGTCATTCTTTTATAATTACATTCAACGTGAACCAGAAAAAATTGATCTTGAATTTAATGAAGGCTTTCAATTTCTACTTTTTTTACACCATCTAATTTTGTAACAATATCATATAAATCAGTTATTTCAAGTTTATAACTAACTCCAATATTCAGTTTTATTAAATGTTTTCCACTTTCTATATCTTGTATACGTAATTTTTGGACAGAAATCTTAAGTTTTTTTATCTCTTCAATAATATGTTTCACTTTTGCTTTATTCCCAACAGTTAAAGTAAGAGCAATATCCCTTTCTTTTAATTGCTTCGGTCCGATTAAAGACATGATGAACGGGATAACCTCTACACTAAATATAATTAATAATGCACCTGCAATTGCTTCAATATAAAACCCTGCTCCAACCGCAATTCCAATCCCAGCAGCCCCCCAAATAATGGCAGCTGTCGTTAATCCAGATATACTATCGTTACCCCGGCGTAAAATTACACCTGCACCTAGAAAACCAATTCCAGATACAATTTGAGCAGCTAGACGAAGAGGATCCATTTGAATATTCACTCCGCTAGTTGAGCCTGTAGCTCTATACGCAGAGTCTATCGATACTATTGTTAATAAACAAGAAACAATAGAGATCACGAGAGAAGTTTTTAAGCCTAGTGGTTTCTTTTTTATTTCTCGCTCTAATCCTATAATTAAACCTAACAATGCCGTGACACCTAACTTCATTAGAACTTCTAAATCAATATATTCAAACAAAACGATTTCCCCTTCTTACTTTATTTTGATATTTCTTATATAATTCTTTCATATATATATTATATAAGAAATACAAATGGAGAGTTAATAATGAAGAAAGTAATATTAAATCCACTTTTTTTAATATTTATAGGGGTAATATCAGTATCCACATCAGCTATTTTTGTTAAACTATCGTCAGCACCAGCGGGAGTTCTCGCTTTTTATCGCTTATTTTTTTCTGTTGTAATATTGGCACCTTTGTTTCTTATTAAATATGTAAATGAAATTAAAAATATGACAAAAAAAGACATTATATTATCAATTATTGCTGGTGTATTTTTAGCTTTTCACTTTATTTTATGGTTTGAATCATTAAATTACACATCTGTTGCTAGTTCAACAGTTCTAGTTACTATGCAACCTTTGTTTTCTTTTATTGGCACTTATCTATTTTTTAAAGAACCGCTGTCAGTAAGGTCAATGGTTAGTGCTATTATTACCATTAGTGGATGTATTATCATAAGTTGGGGAGATTTTTATATAGATGAGTCAGCCATTTTAGGTGATTTATTAGCGTTAATTGCATGTGGTTTAATTACATCATATTTATTAATAGGTCAATCAATTCGTCAAAGAATATCCTTAGTTACTTATACCTTCGTTGTTTATTTTATGAGTTCAATTACATTATTTTTGTATGTGTTGATTAAGGGGGAAACGTTGTATCCATATCCAGTTGAAGATTGGACCTATTTCTTATTGTTAGCGATTATAGCAACACTTTTAGGTCATTCTCTGTTTAATTTAGCGATCAAATGGGTAAGCACAAACGTTATTTCTATGGCTATATTATTTGAACCGGTAGGAGCAGCAATTTTAGCTTTTTTTATTTTAGGAGAATCATTAGTTTGGACACAATTATTAGGAGGAATCATTGTTATTATCGGATTAGCCATTTTTTCCTTTAATACCGTAAATACAAAAAAGATTTAATGTGTTTTTTCATAGATTACGATGACTATTAAATGTTGTTGAAATCATGATATATTAATGATATATTATATAAAAATATCGATAGCACTGAAAAAAACTGGAAAAATTTTTAAAAAAAGTATTGACCGCTTTTTATAAAGATGATATATTAATACCTGTCGTTGCGAAACATTTAATCATGAAACATTAAATTAAAAAAATGTTGACAACGATTGAATAGATTGTTAAAATTTAAAAGTCGTTATCACAAAAAAAGATAACAAAAATCACAAAAAAGTTCTTGACTTCAAAAATAAAACAAGG
>CADBNU010000410.1 GCA_902796085.1 Heyndrickxia coagulans | reverse complement strand
CAGAGGATAAGAAAATGAAGCCGGTATTCAATAAAAACTGTCTTACTAGGAAAAAGGATACAGAGCAAGTTCACCTATGCTTAGGGTTTGAGGGGTTACCAATTGGTAGTGATGATATTTACCATTTAATTATTGCTAACAATATTTTAGGTGGAAGCATGAGTAGTCGATTATTCCAAGAAGTTCGTGAACAAAAGGGACTTGCTTACTCAATTTTTTCTTATCATTCATCTTTTGAAGATAGCGGTATTGTTGCGATTTATGGTGGAACAGGTGCTGACCAATTAAATCTACTATTTGATACTATTCAATACACACTTGATACATTTGTTCACGATGGAATTACTGAAAAAGAACTGATAAATACAAAAGAACAATTAAAAGGGAATTTAATGCTAGGTCTTGAAGGAACGAATAGTCGGATGAGTCGAAACGGTAAAAATGAATTATTATTAGGTGAACATCGAACACCAGATCAAATGATTGAATTGATAGATTCGATTACAAAAGAGGATGTTAATCGGATGGCGAAAAGAATCTTTACAAAAGAGTTCTCTGTCGCCTTAATTAGCCCTGATGGCAAACTTCCAAAAGCATTACAATAAAATAAACATAAACACATGCAGACTAGATACAGTCTGCATTTTTCCTTGTCCAACTAATTCTAAAATGCAAACTTGCATAATACATTATAAAAAGAAGGACAGGAAAGGGTGAGCGAAATGCGGTTAAGTGAATTAGGTGGTAAAGAAATTGTCGATATAAAAAAAGCAGAACGATTAGGTGTGTTAGGGCAAACCGACTTAGAAATTAATGAACAAACAGGTCAAATTGTTGCTTTAATCATTCCAACTGGTAAATGGTTTCAATTCCGTAAGTCTAGTGGAGAAATACGCGTCCCATGGAAATACATTAAAAAAATTGGAACGGATATGATTATCATCGATTTTCCAGATGAAGAGTTAGATAATTAAAATATAATGAAAAATATTTTAGTCTGACTTTTACACCGACTTAGAAGAAGCGGTTGTAGGGGTCAGACTTTCATATTTTTAGCAAATGTTATATTTTCATCTAAATTATACAATCACAAAACCTCAGCAAAAACATAGTATAGGAAAGAATACGATGACAAATTTGATAATAATGCATCGAAGAAGGTGGAATTTATTTATGTTAACAGGTTTACAGATCGCTGTTATTGGAGGAGATGCAAGACAGATCGAAATCATTCGGAAACTGAACGAACTCGATGCCAAATTATTTCTAATCGGATTTGAACAATTAGACCATTCCTTTACAGGTGCTGTTAAAGAAAAACTGAGTGAAATAAATTTAAAAGAAATTGATGCCATTATTTTACCTGTTGCAGGAACGAATTTAACCGGAGAAGTAGATACGATTTTTTCAAATGAGAAAGTAGTGCTGACCGAAGAAATCTTAAAGAAAACACCATCCCATTGCACCATTTATTCAGGAATTTCAAATGCTTATTTAGATGAAATTATTCAAAAGTCAAATCGAAAATTAGAATTATTATTTGAACGTGATGATGTTGCTATATATAATTCGATCCCAACGATTGAAGGCGTACTAATGATGGTAATACAGCATACGGATTTTACCATTCATGGGTCGAAAACAGTAGTTTTAGGTTTTGGAAGAAATGGAATGACGATATCCCGAGTATTTCATTCGTTAGGTGCAAAAGTAAGAGTTGGTGCACGACGTAAGGAACATATTGCCAGAATTGAGGAAATGGGACTTGAGTCTTTTCATTTAAAGGATCTTGAACAAATTGTTAAAGATGCTGATATCGTAATCAATACAATTCCCCATTTAATTGTCACTGCAAGTGTCATCTCAAAAATGCCACACCATACCCTCATTATTGATATTGCCTCAAAGCCAGGTGGAACAGATTTTCGTTATGCAGAAAAACGAGGGATAAAAGCCATACTCACCCCTAGTTTACCAGGTATTGTTGCTCCAAAAACGGCAGGCCAAATATTAGCCAATGTTTTGGCTGAATTAATGAAAGAAGATTTAATGAAAAGGAAGGAGTCAACTTAAAAAATGGAAGTAAAAGGAAAGAGAATTGGATTTGGAATTACAGGTTCCCATTGTACTTATGAGGAAGTTGTACCCCAAATTGAAAAGCTTGTTGCAGCGGGAGCTGAGGTTGTACCTATTGTTACCCAAACCGTAAAAAATACGACGACTCGTTTTGGTAGAGGGGAAGATTGGGTTGCAAAAGTGGAACAGATAACAGGCAAAAGAGTATTAGATTCCATCGTTGCCGTAGAGCCCTTGGGTCCTCGGAACCCTTTAGATTGCATGGTTATTGCGCCACTAACAGGAGCTTCAATGAGTAAATTAGCTAATGCGATTACAGACAGCCCGGTACTTATGGCAGCAAAGGCTACAATGAGAAATCACAGACCGATTGTACTAGGAATTTCTACAAACGATGCTTTAGGATTAAATGGTGTGAACTTAATGCGACTCATGGCTGCTAAAGATATTTTCTTTATTCCGTTCGGGCAAGATGATCCGTTAAAAAAACCAAAGTCTATGGTAGCTGATATGGACCAGCTAATCCCAGCTGTCGAAGCTGCTTTAGAGCATAAACAATTACAACCAGTATTAATCGAACGTTATAATAAATAAAATACTTCCCTAAACTTATACCGCTAATAAGAATGTTTTTTAGAAAGTATATTTATATTTTGATAGAGTGTGGTAAAATAAAAGTTAAATTCAAAGTTATGGTAAATTTGGAAATTAAGAGGATCGGAAAAATATGTCCGATTTCCTCTTTTTTAACAAGAGATTAACATTAGCGGAAGGGGTTAAGACAATGACGAAATTTGGATTTCATGTTGCAGTAGTTGGAGCAACTGGAGCGGTAGGTACACAAATGATCAAAGTTTTACAAGACCGTGATTTTCCTATTAAACAATTAACGTTGCTTTCTTCTTCTCGTTCTGCGGGAAAGAAAATTCAATTTAAGGAAGAAACGATCGTCGTTCAAGAGGCCAAGCCTGAAAGTTTTGAAGGTGTTGATATTGCCTTATTTTCAGCAGGAGGAAGTGTTTCAAAACAACTCGCCCATGAAGCGGTTAAACGTGGTGCTGTTGTTATTGATAATACAAGTGCATTTCGAATGGAACCAGATGTACCATTAGTGGTTCCGGAAGTAAATGAAGAAGATTTGAAAAATCATAAAGGAATTATCTCAAATCCAAACTGTTCAACAATTCAAATGGTTGTTGCGTTAGAACCAATTCGCCAAAAATACGGTTTAAATCGAGTCATCGTTTCTACTTACCAAGCAGTCAGCGGGGCTGGAGCACAAGCCGTTGATGAATTGTATCGCCAAACAAAGGATGTTTTAGAAGGTAATGAAGTACGACCGGAAATTTTACCTGTAAAAAGTGATAAAAAGCACTATCAAATCGCTTTTAATGCCGTCCCTCAAATTGATGTATTCCAAGAAAACGGATTTACTTTTGAGGAAATGAAAATGATAAATGAAACGAAAAAAATTATGCATTTACCAAATTTACAAGTTTCAGCAACATGTGTTCGTATTCCGGTTGAGACTGGTCATTCTGAATCGGTATATTTTGAAGTTGAAAAAGAAAATGTAGAAGTTACTGAGATAAAACAACTACTTTCAACTTCTCCTGGTGTTGTATTACAGGATGATACTCGTGAACAACTTTATCCGTTAGCTACCACAGCAGTTGGTCAAGATGGTGTTTTTGTTGGCAGAATACGGAAAGATCTAGATGAAGATAAAGGATTTCATATGTGGGTTGTTTCCGATAACTTATTAAAAGGTGCAGCTTTAAATTCAGTTCAAATAGCTGAGAGCTTAATTAAACTAGGTTTAGTTCGCAAATGATGTAATAGAAGACATATCAACTTCAAACAAGAGTATGATTTCCAGAGGTGTTTTATGAATAAAATAATTGTCCAAAAGTTTGGTGGAACGTCTGTCCGAACGGAAGAAAATAGAAAACATGCTTTACAACACATAAAAAAAGCAATAAGTTCTGGTTATAAAACGGTTATTGTTGTATCAGCAATGGGTAGAATGGGAGACCCTTATGCAACCGATACACTTCTCAGTTTAGTTGATGGCGAAAAGACAAAGATCGATAAGCGGGAACAAGATTTATTAATGTCCTGTGGAGAAATTATCTCATCAGTCGTATTTACGAACATGTTACTCCATAACGATATCAAGGCAGCAGCATTTACTGGTGCACAGGCAGGATTTATAACGAATGATGATTTTACAAATGCAAAAATTTTAGAAATCGATCCAAATCGTATATTAAAAGAATTAGAAAATCTGGATGCGGTTGTTGTTGCAGGATTTCAAGGTGCTACGGTAAAAGGAGATATCACAACGCTTGGTAGAGGTGGTAGTGATACGACAGCTGCTGCGCTAGGTGCCGCATTAAAAGCGGAGTGGATTGATATATTTACCGATGTTGAAGGTGTGATGACTGCTGATCCACGGGTAACAAATAAAGCCCGTCCACTTTCTGTCGTAACGTATAATGAGATTAGTAATCTAGCCTACCAAGGTGCAAAAGTCATTCATCCTCGTGCAGTCGAAATTGCAATGCAGGCGGATGTACCAATTCATGTACGGTCAACCTACTCAGATGCACCAGGTACACTAGTTACGAAATTATCTCGGATCCAACAAGGCATGGACATTAAAGAGCGATTAGTAACAGGAATTGCCCATGTTTCTGATGTGACACAAATAAACGTTGAGGCAAAACAGGGGCAAATGAATATGCAAGAAGAAGTATTCCGTGCAATGGCGAATGAACAGATTTCTGTTGACTTTATTAATATTTCACCAAATAATGTAGTTTACACAGTAAAAGATCAATTAGCGGAAAAAGCTGAGAAAATTTTGTTGGATAAAGGCTATAATCCAGTACTTGAAAGAAATTGTGCCAAAGTCTCTGTTGTCGGAGCTGGTATTACTGGTGTTCCAGGTGTTGCTTCCAAAATCGTTTCAGCACTTTCAGAGCAAGGTATTCGTATATTACAATCAGCTGATAGTTATACAACCATTTGGGTGCTAATTAAAAAAGATGATTTAGAAAAAGCTGTCAATGCATTACATGATGCTTTTCAATTAGAAGACGTTGAAAAAGATGCTTTTTCTATTGACGAACATAGTTCTTTTAAAACGACTTGAGGAGTGATTTAAATGGCTAATTTTGGTCGAATAGCCACTGCTATGGTGACACCTTTCGATGCAAAAGGAAATATTGACTTTCATAAAACAACACGATTAATTGAGTACTTAATTAACAATGGTACAGATGCATTAGTTGTATCTGGTACAACGGGTGAATCACCAACATTATCGAAAGAAGAAAAAATCGCGTTGTTTGAACATACTGTAAAAGTAGTAGACAAACGTGTTCCCGTTATTGCCGGTACAGGCAGCTACAATACGAGAGAATCTGTTGAATTAACGAAAAAGGCAGAAAAAATTGGAGTAGATGGCATTTTACTTGTTGCTCCGTATTACAATAAACCGAATCAAGCAGGTTTATATGAACATTTTAAAACGATTGCTGAAAATACTGATTTACCGATTATGTTGTACAATATACCTGGCCGCTCTGTCGTTAATATTGAACCAGAAACTGTTATTCGTTTGAGTGAGATTCCAAACATAAAAGCGATAAAAGAAGCGGGCGGTAATTTAGATCAAATGACAGAAATAATTGCCAACACGCCGGATGACTTTGAACTGTATAGTGGAGATGATGGATTCACCCTACCGGTATTGGCTATTGGTGGAGCTGGTGTTGTTTCTGTTGCTTCCCACATCATAGGGAATGAGATGCAACAAATGATTCAAGCATTTTTAGCAGGTGATCATAGAAAAGCAGCAAAATTACATCAAAAATTATTACCGTTGATGAAAGGGCTTTTCAAAGCACCAAGTCCTGTGCCGGTAAAAACTGCACTTCAAATTAAAGGAATAAATGTTGGTAGTGTTCGTCTGCCCCTTGTCCCTTTAACGGAAGATGAAAGAAGCGAACTTACTAAACTACTCCAAACAATAGAGTAAAATTTATAGGCTGTTCCGTAAAAATGACTCCATTCGTATTTACGGAATGGCCTTTTTTATTTATGTAAAATGAGAACATTTTCAGAAAGAAAGTTGACAAACCCTTTAGGAAAAGGCTTAATATATAATCATATATAATTAAGTTACGAAAAGTTGAAATCGTTATAGTATAATATAAGAAATGTTTTTAATATATCTGTAGGCACTTTTGGAAATATGAGAACATTCACTTTTTATGATTGCGGTAAATATGGAAGTAACGAAAATAGAGATTACATAATTACTCGTAGCGAATCGGGCTAAAGTACAGATGAATCGACGTTGCCCGTTGAAGCAAGATAAATTTATAACTTTACAGGAGGATGTTTTTCTT
>CADBNU010000409.1 GCA_902796085.1 Heyndrickxia coagulans | reverse complement strand
GGAAAATTTATCAAGCGTCTCCGATTGCCGCCGGTGCAAAAGACGTTTTAAATGAATGGGATAAAAAACATCAAATGTATTTTATTAGTGCTCGAAGTAAACAAAACTTTGAAATAACAAAAACATGGCTTGACCAACATCAAATTCGATATGATGAAATTATATTGTTAGGCTCCCATAATAAGGTTCGAGCAGCAAAAGAGTGGAATATTGATATCTTTTTTGAAGATCGCTACGAAAACGCAGTCGAAATTCATGAACAATGTAAGATTCCCGTTGTTTTGTTCGATACACCTTATAATCGGAAACCTCTTCCGGAAGGTGTTATTCGTGTTCAATCATGGATAGAAGCAAAAAAATGGGTTGATGATTGGTTAAACAATAATTAATTATGACAATAATCATAAATATAGGAGGCTCCATTTTGGAAGCCTCCTATATTGATTAGGCGTTACACTCATTACAATACCCATAGATTTCAAACTTATGACCAGATATGGAATAACCTTGCAACTCATTTTGCACATGCTCATGTTCCATTGGACATAAATCAATATGTCTTGTTTTGCCACATTGTAAACATATAAAATGATGATGATGATCATCATGGGTACAAGTAAACCGGAAATGTTTCTCACCAGATAATTCTGTTATTTCGATAATTCCAAGTTCTTCAAATAAAGAAAGATTGCGATATATGGTATCAAAACTCATATTGGGATAAGTATCTTTCAACCCCTCTAAGATCTCTTTTGCTGTCATATACTTGTCATGTGCAGCCAAAAAATCAAGCATTTCCATCCTTTTGCCGGTATATTTATATCCATGTTCCTTTAACAATTGGATTGCTTCATCAACTTTCATATTATTTCTCCTCCCAATCACCTTTCATTATATTTGAATTTCTTAGAAAACAAAATGGTTATGATTAGGATGATTGCTAATATACAAACAATCGTTCCACCCGGAGCCAAATCTAAATAAAATGCACTAATTAATCCACCAACAACGGCAACTTCACCAAATATGATTGAAAAAATAATGGTCTGTTTAAAACTTTTTGACACTCTCATACTAGCAGCAACTGGCAATGTCATAAGTGATGATACAAGCAGTACACCAACTATGCGAATCGATATCGCTATAACTAATGCAACAAGAATGATGAAAATAAAATGAACAGTGCTGCTTCGTATTCCTTGTGCCTTTCCAAATTCTTCATCAAAGGCAAGCAAAAATAGTTCCTTAAATACAAAGAATATCGTTAAAACGACAAGTAAGCCGATAATGAAAATAGAAAATAAGTCTGTACGACCGACTGCACTTACACTCCCAAACAAATAACCGAAAAGATCTTGATTAAATCCGTCAGCAAGAGAAATAAAAATGACCCCTAAACCAATACCAATAGACATAATGATCGGGATTGCTAATTCTTCAAAATGCTTATAAACGGATCTTAATTTTTCTATACTTAATGCCCCAATAACTGAAAACAACATTCCTCCATATAAGGGGCTGATTGTCGATAAAATTGGCGAGTAAGTAGCAGCTAACATCGTCGCTGCAATTCCAGAAAGCGAAATATGACTCAATGCATCTGCAATTAAAGATAATTTCCGTACGACGATAAAAACACCCAGTAACGGTGCAATGATTCCGATTAACATTCCAGTTAAAAAAGAGTTTTGTAAAAATTCATATTGAAATATGTGATGAAACATCAATATTTTTCCTCCATTTGTTCGCCAAATGTTTCAAATTCAGTTTGATAAAACGATTTTATTGTTGTTTGATCGAGATTTTGAAAATCTTGTACAGGACCATGAAAATGCAATGTGCGATTTAGCCAAGCAATATGACTTGCTTTATCAAGGATAGTACCTAAGTCATGGGTAACCATAACTAACGTGATATTTTTTTCCTTGCTCAATCTTTCTAACAGATGAACAAATGTGTCAACACGTTTACGGTCTATCCCAACAGTCGGCTCATCCAGTATGATGATATCCGGTTCACCAATGAGTGCCCTAGCGATAAAAACTCGTTGTTGCTGCCCACCGGACAATTCACCTATGTTCCGATGGATTAAATCTTCCATATCAACAGCCTGTAAAACTTCCTGTACCCTCTGTTTAACATCTTTTGGAAAGAAACGAAACATTCCAGTTTTTTTCGTTAATCCGCT
>CADBNU010000408.1 GCA_902796085.1 Heyndrickxia coagulans | reverse complement strand
TTAATTGCTACTTTTGTCATTTTTTAATTAATTATTAATGGGTTTATAAAAATGAAAATATAATTGTCTATCAATTTAGTTGTTTCATCCACAATTACATCTTTCAGCCGTAGAACAACCAATAAGAAGCATAATCAAAACAATTGTAAATATTATATAAAAAAATTTTGCTCTCATATTCTTGGCTTACATAGAGATGGTATTTTTAAGAAAAAAATAATATTCATTTTATTATGCAAAGTTACAAATAAAATACAAACTTTGCAAAAGAAAATATTTTTTTTTACTTAAATAATACTATAGGGCTTTGTACCATTCATAAGAATGAGCATAATTACCATCCGATTTAGCAATCTTGTCAAGCCGATAAATGTGAAATGTGCAAAAAAAATATTGAATGTTATCGATTTCTTCGCTTAAAAGATACTAATTCCACAAATATTACTTCATAATAAAGAACAATCAACTTATAAAATCAAACTAAAAAAAACTGAATTTATAATGCATAATTACAAATAAAATAGTAACTTTGCAAAAGAAACATATTTAATAATTTAAAATTTACAATTATGGGTTTTTTAAAAGAATTTAAAGAGTTTGCCATGAAAGGCAACGTAATGGACATGGCTGTCGGTGTTATCATCGGTGGTGCGTTTGGTAAAATTGTCAGTTCACTTGTGGATGATATTATCATGCCATTGATAGGAAAAGTGACAGGTGGCGCTAATTTTACTGATCTCTATTGTGTACTTGGAGATAATCCGGCTTTTAAAGAAGGTATGTCTCTGGCTGCTGCCCGTGAGGCAGGTGTTCCTGTTTTCGCATACGGAAGTTTCATTCAGAACATTATTGACTTCCTGATAATTGCATTCTGTATTTTCTTGATGATTAAAGGCATGAATAAATTGGCAAAGAAAAAAGCAGAAGAACCAGTTCCTGAGCCAGAACCATCTAATGAGGAAAAACTTCTTGGCGAAATTCGTGATTTACTTAAGAAATAATGACCTTTTATTATTTTCCAATAAAAAAGGCAGCATAATTATGCTGCCTTTTTTATTGGAAAATCGGAAATTCAGTCAATGTTAAAAACTATTTCTGACTTTTTAAGACCTTTACTTTTTACGATTACTCTCATTTTCCCTTTCTTACCTGCAGAAATTACTCCTACTGAAAGTAATCCGTGAAATGCCTTCATGGTGGGTTTCGTGAAAGACTCGAGACTTGTGGCATCACCATTGCATATTCCTTTAAAAAGTCCCTCTCCCTCGACCTCTACATTGATTTGATTGTCTGCGTCTGGACATAAATTCCCGTCTTTGTCTACTATTCTTACGGTAATAAAAATCATGTCTTCACCATCTGACAAAAGTGATGATTTGTCGGGGAGAAGTTCAAGATGATGAGGCTCTCCTGCTGTTTTAACAATTTCCTCCCCCACATAGTTTCCGTCTTTATCATAAACTACAACTTTCAATTCTCCAGGTTCGTATCTTACATTCATCCAGCGAAGCCTATATCGGTCAAGTAACTCATCGCCATTATTGAAATTGACAGCATTAGTCATTCTCTTACTGATTTTCCCCTGACTTTTCCCATTTATAAATAATTCAGCCGTAGGAAAGTTTGTATAACAAAAAACTGGAGTAATTTCTCCATCTCTTCCCGGCCAGGTCCAATGAGGTAAAAGATGAATGGTCTTTTCGTTACTCCACTTAGAGCGATATAAATAATATCTGTCTTTGGGCAGACCGGCAAGATCGAATATTCCAAAATAACTGCTTCGGCTTGGCCAATATTCATCGTAAGGTGTTGGTTCTCCTAAATAATCAAAACCAGTCCATACAAACTCTCCTATAACCCATTTTTTGTCATCCTGTAGAACCCAGTCTTCCTCTGGTAAATTGCTCCAGGAACAATATTCAACGTCGTAACTTGAGCATTGGCCATCATCGTAGATTTGGTTATTGCTTAATGTGACAGGGAACTTATATACACCTCTTGATGAGACTGTTGAGGCTGTTTCGCTTCCTAATAAAAACCCATGTCGTAATTTGTCGTATGCAGATTCGTATTTGTGAGTACGGTAGTTCATCCCGGGTACATCTAAAACCTGAGCAAAACCCGTTGCAATCGCATTGTCGATTCTGTCACATCCGGAGGTAACTGGACGTGTTTTATCTAAAGAATGTATTATGTTTTGAAGATGACGAGTTAACAAATTACCATTTTTCATTCCCTGCTCTGGTATCTCATTTCCAATTGACCACATAACAATTGAAGGATGCAGTCGGTTTGAAAGCACTAAGTTTCCCAGGTCACGGTCGCTCCATCCTTTAAAGAAACGTGCATAGCCATTCTTGCATTTGGGATAAATCCACATGTCAAAACTCTCTGCCATAACCATCAAACCAAGAGAATCACAAAGATCCATCTGACATTGTGACGGCATGTTGTGGCTGGTACGAATCGCGTCACATCCCATGGACTTTAATAGAATAAGTTGATGCGCTAAAGCGGCCTTGTTAACAGCAGCACCTAACATTCCCAAATCATGATGAAGGCAAACCCCTTTAATTTTCCGTGTTTTACCATTTAAAGAGAACCCTTTATCGTCGGAAACCTCAATAGTCCTGATACCAAATCTGACGATTTTGTCATCTATTGTATCGTTTGTGACATTATTAACCAATTTTATTCTTAAATCATATAGGCGTGGAGTTTCAGGAGACCAAAAAACAACATTTTTTACAGTTTTACGAATCGATATATAGTTATCCTTATTCAAAGGATAACTTCCGGTTAAATCTTGACAAGTATTAGAACTAAGAATTAAGCTTAAATTTGGATTATTATTGGTATCAGCTGAGATTAGAATTTTAAGGTCTGCTGTTTGTAATTCTTGGTTTATGGATTCGGTTATTACATCTATTCCCCATTCAGATAATGCAATTTTTTGAGTTTGAATGAGTTTAACTGGCCGATAAAGTCCAGCTCCAGGATACCATCTGCTACTTTCTGGCAGATTTTCTAATCTGACAGCAAGAAGGTTGTCGCCTGTCTGGTTGACATATGGTGTAATATCAACATTAAAGGGAGTGTAACCATACTTCCATTCACCCGCGTATTTGCAATTAACAAACACTTTT
>CADBNU010000407.1 GCA_902796085.1 Heyndrickxia coagulans | reverse complement strand
TGATGAACGCACTTTTTGCTTTGCTCTCCTCATATTTCTGTTTTCATCACTCTGATGAACGCACTTTTTGCGTTGCTCTCGCCTACTTTCTGTTTTCATCACACTAATGAACGCACCTTTTGCGCTTCGATCCCCATTTTTCTGTTTTCATCATACCAATGAACGCACTTTTTGCGTTGCTCTTGCTAATTTTCTACTTTCATCGAATTTATTTCATTATTTTCATAAGTAATACATAATAGTAGCATAGTAAACTTTTTATGATGATAAATTGGAGGAGCTTATGAAACGAATTTACTTAAGTCTGTTTCTATTTTTGATTGCTGTCATCACCATTGGTTGCCAAGCGGAAGAATCGATTCAATTTGAAGATGCAAAGTTAGAACAAGCTATACGTGAAGAATTAAGTAAAACGAATGAAAAATTAACAGTGTCAGATATTAAAAATGTGAAAGAATTGGATTTATCAGGACATGGAATTACCTCCCTTGATGGAATTGAACAATTTGAAGCATTAGAAGTCTTATCGATAGCAGATAACGATATTAGAGATTTTTCCATTTTGAAGAAACTCCATAGTTTAGAAGAAGTAAATGTTACGGGTAATCCTAATGCAAATCAATCTGAACAACTTGCCATCTTAGAGGAACTGAGAGAGCAAGGAATCATCGTAATCGGGCCCCAAAAAACTGTAGTTGGTCGTTCTGATGGACCTGGAGGCTTTCTTTGGAAAGTAGAAAACGAAAACACCACTGTTTATTTACAGGGTACTATCCATGTTGGCAAAGAAGAACTTTTCCCTTTAAATGAGAAAATTGAGCAGGCCTACCTTGAAGCGGATGTCGTTTCTCCTGAAATTGATATCGTCGGTTTCGATCTGATAGAAATGCAATCCATTATGATGAGCATGGGAACTTATCAGGATGGAACAACGATAAAAGATCATATCTCTGATGCGCTATATAAAAAATTAGAAGAAAAATTATCGGAATTCGGCATGCCGATCCATTTAATCGAAAATTATCAACCTTGGTTAATGGCCCAAACGGTAGAATCTCTTCTATCATTAGAATCTGACTTTATTGAAGGTGTCGATGAATACTTTTTAACTCGTGCTCATGATGATGGAAAAGAAATTATTCCCTTAGAACATCCAGAAGATCAGTTCGCCATTTTTGCCAACCTTTCTGAAGAATATCAAGTTGAGATGTTAGAAGCCTCATTAGATTTAACCGTTGAAGAATACAGTGAACAAATAGAAGCCCTATTAGATGTTTACATGGAAGGCAATCAAGAAAAGTTATTAGAAATAGCAATGGAAGATAATCGTGCAGCAACAGAACAAGATGAAGCGTTTATGAGAGCTTTAAATGACGATCGAAATGATGGAATGGCCGATAAGATAATTGGTTTTTTAGAAAAGGGAGAAGATAAAACTTATTTTGTTATGGTTGGTGCACTTCATTTAGTTTTAGAACCGAACATCATATCAATACTAGAAGAAAAAGGATATACCGTTGAACCATTGTTGTAAAAAACAGGAGACCGAACCTTATATACTGCTCTCTACCAATTAAACAGTAGAAATAATAAAAATGATTAGATGCCTTAATCCTGTATTCATCAGGGTTAAGGCCGTTTAAATTTTCTTGATATCTATTAATATTATAATAGTACATGTCAGATCAATACCTTTTGATCGTTCTTCAAATGTATCATCCTATGTAAGGAATATCATAAAAAACGAAGAACAAGCTCTATGACCAAAGGAAAAAACATGAAATGAACGAATGGAAAATGTCTTTAGGTAATGGAAAAAAATATATCGAGAAACAGCTGAAAGACATCTCAATTCCTATCAACAAGTATATCAATGGATACGAAAATATGAAGATGACAGATGGGATGCATTATAGGAATATTTCCCCTTGAACTTCAAGCTTCCTTCAATTCTTTGGTATATTATTTCCCCATTTTCGAATCTGATAACCTTTTATTCCATCAATTTCAACATTCACGATCCAAGATATAAGATACTACCTCGGTTTTGTACTATAAATGAATTTTCATAAACCACTTATACAATCCATGATTACTTCATATAGAACGACATTTTTTGGACAAAAAACTCCCCCTAAGATAAACAGATTTTAACGATTTTTTCTGTCCACCTTAAGGGGAGCATATCCTATTCGGTCAAACTCTATTATCGAATGCTAAATGATTAGTTAATAATACGTCTTACATGTCCTTTGAAGTGATTAGCCCAGTAACCACTTGTCATATCAGCAATAGCAACTCCTGTTGAACTTTGGGAACCAATAAATTTACCATTACCAAGATAGATACCTACATGACCATTCTTTTTATACGTATCAAAGAATACTAAGTCACCAGGGCGCATTTCACTAGTGGAAACTTTCGTACCTTTTGTCGATTGAACAGAAGTTGATCGACCAATCGAAATACCTGCTTGTTGAAATACCCAGCTAACAAAACCTGAACAGTCAAAACGTCCATTAGCAGGATCTGCAGCACCAAAACTGTATACAGAATTTCCAATAAATCGGTTTCCTACTGATGTTACAACACGAACCGCATCACCATTTACAACTGGTGCTGAACTTGAATTTGACTTCGAACTTGAAGCCTTTTTAGTACTAGATTCACTAGCAACTGTTACCTGTTCAACAGCTTGACTTGCTTGTTTAGCCAGTTCTTCTTGGCGAGCTTTTTCTTTTTCTATTAATAATTGTTGCTCTTTAGAAGATAATTGCTCCTTCATTGCAACCGCTTGAGCTTTCTGTTCCTCAATTTGAGATTTCATACCTTCAAGCTCAACTTTCAGATCATTTAATGAAGCTAATTTTTCTTCAGCTGTTGCTTCTTTATCTTGTAATTCTTTTTTTGCAGTTTGTTGTTGAACAATCAAGTCTTGATCTGCTTTAGTAATCGTAGCAATTGCACTAGCACGACCAATGAATTCTTCAAAATCTGATGAACCTAGTAAAACATCTAGATAATCTACTAAACTATTTCCCGATTGCATTGAGCGAAGACGATTTTTTATTAATTCATCCCGAACTTCTATTTCTTGTGTAATTACTTTGATTTCATCTTGCAAGTTCTTAATTTCTTCTTCCGTTTTTTGTATATCGCTTTCAGTTTTGATCATTGTTTGTTCATTTTCTTTTATCGCTTCTTCTAGTTGCTGTATTCGTTTATCTACTTCGGATTGCTCTTGTTGGTTAGTTTTTATTTTTTGTTCTATTTCAGTTGATGTTTCAGCATATGTAGGTAAACTAGGTGCAATTGCTGTTCCGAGTAAAATTGTAGCACCTAAAATCGTAATTGTCTTTTTCAAGAGAAACTCCACCTTTTAGCTTACTTTTACCAAGTCTATTTTATACTTGTTTGATTGCAATTCAAGAACAACAATATTACAAAAATATTTCATGATAACGTATCAATTCTGAAAATAAAGAATAAACTTTGCGATGATAAAATTAATGACAACTTGTCATAAAAGTCGATTGACAAACGACAATGTGTCATATAAGATAGTTATAAGCAAATGACAGATTGTCACTTTGTCATAATTGGAGGAAAACAATGCCAAAACGGACTTTCTTTAATCTGTCTGATGAAAAAAGACGATCACTATTAAAAGCGGCAGAAAGGGAATTTTCTCGCGTTCCGTTAGCCAAAGCTTCCGTTTCAAATATTATTAAAATGGCGGGAATCCCGAGAGGAAGCTTTTATCAATATTTTGAAAACATTGAAGATCTCTATTATTACTTAGTGGATATCGAAACAGAAAAACGAAAAATCCTTTTCATAAAATTTTTAAAAAAACATAACGGTGATATTATACAAGCTGCTACAGATTTGTATAAAAATTTTCTCGAAGAATTACCCGATGAAAATGAACGAAACTTTTTTAAATTAGCCATGTTAAACGTAACACATCGTGTCGAGACTTCTTTTACCAAATTTTTTAACGGTCAGATGAATTTAAAAAGTGATAATGAAATTATTAAGCTTGTCGATAAAGAGCTTTTAAACATAACAAACGAAAACGAAATTTTTCACTGTATTAATATTGTCACATCTGTCGCATTACGCAATTTTATTGAAAAGTTTACGAAAAAATTATCAGATGAAGAAGCACTGAAAAACTTTTACATTGATATAAAGCTTTTAAAGTACGGTCTATATAAGCGAAGGTGAGCCTCGAACGAATATTTATAAAAAGGAGACAATTGTATGACAGTAACGATTTATGGAATGGCAAGTTCATCAAATCGGAAAGCAAAACAATGGCTAGAACAACAAGGCATTTCTTATGTGGAACGAAATATATTAAAACAACCACTCACCAAAAGTGAGTTACAAAACATTTTACGATTAACCGTGGATGGAACAGATGAAATTATTTCTACACGTTCAAAACATTTTAAAAAACTAAATGTATCTCTTGATGATTTATCTTTGAATGAATTGCTTACATACATTCATAAAAACCCGAGAATATTAAAAACACCAATTATTATTGATGAGAAACGAATCCAAGTCGGTTTTCGTGAAGAAGAGTTAAGGCAATTTATTCCAAGAGAAAAAAGAAAATACCAATGGATAAAATGGCAAGCTGAAAACCTAGGTTTCGCTGAATAAAACAACTAGAGTAAAAAACGGAATCATATTTGATTTCGTTTTTTTATTTTCCATGTAAAGTTTTTAAGTAGTTGGAAAATGAACTTGGGTATTTTAAGTGGAAATCCTAAAGAAGAACCAATACATTATGGGGAAGTATTTGCTACATAGTCTTACGTTTTGCATCACTTAGTTGTGTAAGCAACATATCAAACATACTATGCTCAATCATGATGGGGTTACGATTTAAAAGATTTACTAATTGCTATTCGTAAGAAAGAAATTAGTGACCTTAAGAAATTCCTTGAGGAAAATGGTGTCGGCCTACCGCCAACTCTTCCTGAACATCCTGTTGCATCGCTAGAGGAAATTCCTGTTGGCAAGCTTTTAAGATTTTTAAATCATGAAATTGCCGCCAAACTTTCTCCAAATATCGAAACGGAATTAATGATTGCAGAACTATTATTAGACAAGCATCCGTGAGAATATCCCATGTTAGTCGGAAATTTCCACGGTAAAAAAGCTTTGTTAGGCAGCAAAGTGTTCCAACTAAATAAAGACAAAGACAGTCTAGTACCTCCACCTTTTCAATGTAAATAAAAAAGAATGAAGTTAATCCATGTAATCGCAAATATAAATTAGTCAAAAGCTTTCCAAAAATATTATATTCCTATCATTGGAAAGCTTTTGACTTTATACCATTATTTTATTACGCGACGAACATGGCCACTGAAATGCTGTTTCCAATACCCACTTGTCATACTTGCAATCGCTACACCTGTTGAACTTTGTGATCCGATAAAATTACCATTACCTAAATAAATACCAACGTGTCCATCTTTTTTGTATGTATCGAAAAAGACAAGATCACCTGGTCTCATCTCATTTACAGATACTTTTGTTCCTTGGCTACTTAATTCAGACGTAGATCTTCCAACAGATATTCCTGCTTGTTTAAATGCCCAATTGACAAAACCAGAGCAGTCAAAATAACCTCTGGCAGGGTCTTGTGCCCCCCAAACATATACGGAATTACCGATAAATTGCTTACCTATAGAAGTTACAATTCCAATGGCATTACCAGCACTAGCCGATGGTGTTGAG
>CADBNU010000406.1 GCA_902796085.1 Heyndrickxia coagulans | reverse complement strand
TTTATGTCAAAAAAAAGTTGTAACTTCGTATTCATATAGTACTTTTTGATATATGTAAATCATTTGTAATATTTACGAAAAATGAAGTTTAGGACTTAGCAAAATCGATAAAATGCAAAAATTTTATTAAAAATCGTAGAAAAATTACAAAAATCGCATAAAATATTTGCGTATTTGAAAATAATGTAGTAATTTTGTAGCGAATTTACAAAAACAGCTTTATTATGATTAGAGAATTTTGGGTAAAAAACTTTTTATCAATCAAAGATAAGCAAGAGTTGAATTTCGAGGCAAAGTCTGCGGAATCGGAATTGGTGTCACAAATGTCTGATGGTACTTTGTTGTATAAATTAGGTATCTTCTATGGTTCTAATGCCTCAGGTAAGTCTAATATGCTGATGGCTTTAAATGCCGTTTTTTGCAGATTGGTTTATCCGAGAGTTGATGCAAGTAAACTGATTGATGATTATATGCCGTTTGAACAAACTAAAGACCTCCCAGTGGAAATGTTTGTTTCATTCTATGCAGATGGTGTCAGATATGATTATGAAGTGAAGTATAATGCTCAATATATATTACATGAAGAGTTAAATTATTATCCGAATGGATTCAAAAGTCTATTTTACGAACGTAACTTTGTTGATAAAAACATTCAGGCGGATATTAAATTCGGAGCCAGTTTACATTTAACTTTAAAAACGCAAGAAAGTATACGTGATAATACACTTAATAATCATAGCGTCCTTTCTGTGTGTCGTAAAAACAATTTCAAAGAGGATATCCGCCAATTTACTGCCCTTCATGAGTGGGTAATGACCAAGTATCACGATGTTGACGGAGATAAGAATAGACCTCAAGGTGTGATTGAAATTTTAAAAGAAGCTTCTGCTAATCCAAAGAAGCTGCGTTTTTATACTCAAATGCTTAAAAAAGCAGATTTGAATATTGTTGGTTATCATGTGGCGAAAGAGGATCGCATTATTCCTAAAGAATTTCGTGAACTTATCCAAAAGGAAAACATAGCAGAGACATTAAAGGATGAATTATTGAGCCCGACAAAAGATATTATTATATTTGAAAACCAATCGGAGTCTGGTAAATTTGAGGTGTCTCTAAATGGGCAATCAAATGGTACAATTAAATATATTCAAATTCTAGAAACACTTTATGACTTAATTACTGGTTCTCATGTGTATTATCTAGATGAATTAGGAGAGGATTTGCATTACGATTTATTGTTCTATTACTTGAATGTGTTTTTATATAATTCCAATCAATCTCAGTTACTGATAACAAGTCAAGAAACTGCTTTGTTAGCACAAGATATAATCAACGAAAATCGAGGTGTTGTATGGTTCGTTGAGAAAAATCGAGAGACTGCATCTTCTGAGTACAATCGTGGTGACTCATTTGGATTACACAAAAACCTATCGCTTTACAATTCATATCGTATTGGCCGCCTGGGCGCGAAGCCTGAGTTGGGATCTGTTTTTGTAGATTTGGAGGATTGATTATGGGAAAACAACGAAATACAATCCTTTTTATAGGAGATGGGCCTACAGAGGTTTTCTATCTCAAATCTTTGAGCGATGTGTATAAAGGCATAACCATTAAACCGGATTATCCTAAACATACAAATTTGCAAGAACTGGAAGCTAAGATAGTAGAAGGTATACAACTTGGCTATCGGTATATCTTTTGCGTGATCGACATGGATAATAAAGGGGAGGAGCCGATACGAACACAATACGTAAAACTAAAAAGCAAGTATGTTAAGCCTATTAATAAACCTAAGCAAGGAATATTTAGTGAGGTTTTCTTTTTTGAAACACATTTGTGTACGGAGCTTTTCTTCTTGTATTATTTTGCTTATACGTCTCGTTCGTACAAAGACCAAGATAGCTTGTTGAAAGATTTGAATAACTATTGTGAGTACATTAAAACAGAAGATTTCTTCAAGAAATGTAAAGGTCTGCATGCATATTTTGAGAAACATGGCGGGAAGTTAACACAAGCAATTAAAAATTCTAATAGGTCATTAATAGAAAAGGAGAAGGATAATCGTAACTATACTTTCTCCGAATTAGGGAAAATGTTTGAACAATTTGAAAGTATTAAAAAGTGAATTTATCACTATCAGTCACCCCAAAACAATTATAGAAATTAATAAACGGTAAATATCTACAAATTTATGGAACAAAATAGTACTCTACTAATTATTGGAGCTGGTGTTGACCGAACGGAAGGCATAAACTTTCCTCTGGCAAATACCCTTTTATCTG
>CADBNU010000405.1 GCA_902796085.1 Heyndrickxia coagulans | reverse complement strand
GTTGCAAACAGTTGTTGTGACTACATTAAATATATAATTTTACTTTTTTTATAGCAAATTATTTCCTATAAAGAGTTGTACCATTAACACAAAAAGAGGCAAGTGGAAAAATCCACTTGCCTCTTTAGCTTAAATTCTTTTTATTATTTTTTAGCAACAGCTGCTTCTACTTCACTCATAGGAATACCAAGTGCTTTTGCCACACCTTCTCCATAAGCTGGATCTGCTTTATAGCAGTTAGAAATATGACGTAATTGCACTTCTTTTGTTGTTCCTTGCATATTACGAGCCGTATTTTCAAACAATCTCTGTTGTTCATCTGCACTCATTAGACGGAATAGTTTTCCTGGTTGTTCATAGTAATTATCATCGTCTTCACGGAAATTGTGGTAATCAGCATTTCCAAATATATCTAACGCTGGTTCTTGATGCTCTTTACTATCTTGCCATTCATCATATGAGTTCGGACTGTAAGTCACATCATTACCTACAACAGGATTTAAAATTCTCATAGCCCCATCACGATGGTAAGGATTGAAGTTTTTCGCATTTTTCGGATAGTTTACTGGAATTTGCCAATAGTTTACACCTAATCGGTAACGTTGCGTATCTCCATACGAGAATAAGCGACCTTGTAACATTTTATCTGGAGAAAAACCAATTCCAGGTACGATGTTTGTAGGTGCAAACGCTGCTTGTTCTACTTCGGCATGATAGTTATCAGGATTTCGGTTTAATTCAATTTCTCCAACTTCAATAAGTGGGAAGTCTTTTTTATACCACACTTTTGTTAAGTCGAATGGGTTGTATGGTAATTTACGAGCTTCTTCTTCTGTCATTACTTGTATATACATTTTCCATTTTGGATAATCACCACGTTCAATGGCCTCATATAAATCACGTTGGTGACTTTCGCGATCTTTCCCAATTAGCTCTGCAGCCTCTTGATCTGTTAAGTTTTTAATCCCTTGCTGTGTTTTGAAATGGAATTTGACCCAAACACGCTCATTTTTATCGTTGAACATTGAATACGTGTGGCTACCAAACATATGCATATGACGATAGCTTGCTGGGATACCACGGTCACTCATTACAATTGTTACTTGATGTAGTGCTTCTGGTAAACTTGTCCAGAAGTCCCAATTTGCTTGGGGATCTCTCATATTTGTCCGTGGATTACGTTTAACAACATGGTTTAAGTCTGGGAAACGTTTTGGATCTCTTATAAAGAATACAGGTGTGTTGTTACCTACTAAATCCCAGTTTCCCTCTTCTGTATAAAATTTTATAGCTGTACCACGAATATCACGTTCTGCATCTGCTGCACCACGTTCTCCTGCTACTGTTGAAAAACGAATAAATACGTCTGTTTTTTTACCAACTTCAGAGAAAAGGTTTGCTTTTGTATATTTCGTAATATCGTTTGTTACCGTGAATGTACCATATGCACCAGAACCTTTTGCATGCATACGACGTTCAGGAATAACTTCACGATCAAAGTGGGCCATTTTTTCTAGGAACCAATAGTCCTCCATTAATAATCCGCCACGAGGGCCAGCCGTTTTAGAATCATTATCATTAGGAACAGGATTACCAAACGCAGTAGTTAATCTTTTCTTTTCAGTCATTTACAGAGCACCTCCAAATATTCCTCATTCTTTATTGGCAATAAATTGCCTGTAAGCTTTTCTGTAATTATTACAATATCACACTTATTATTATTTAGCAATCATTATAACTTACTTTCTAGTTTTATACCAATATTACAGTCTCTGAAACCACTATTTTGTAAATAAAAGTGGTAATTTGAATATAAAACGGCTTGAGTTTCAAATATGATGTTTTTGATTCTCAATTAGGGAAAATTATCGAATTTAGTTGAGAAAACAGCTTCCTTACTCTTACTATTATGTCATAAATGGGTTAAAATGGCTAAAAATTTGTATTAATTTTTTGAAAACTCAGTATTTAAAGTTGCTATTTAAGATAGACAGCGAAATTTTTTGATCTGGATATTTTTTAAGGAGAATAACTTTTTGATTTGTTTCTATACTTTTTTTAAAAAAAGAACCCATTTATTAACGGATTCCTTTGTT
>CADBNU010000404.1 GCA_902796085.1 Heyndrickxia coagulans | reverse complement strand
TTAAACGAATTAATGGTTAAACACTATGGACGTGACCTATTTGAAGTATTAGAAAGAGTAGAAGGTCAGTCTAAATAATCATCTTGATATATGGGCTGTTGGGTACCAATCACCTTACAGCCTTCATTTTTTCATGAAAAGTGGTGAGAGAATGTTTGAAAAGTATTTTGATATTGGCTATTTATGGGGAGCATTTCCGCAATTATTGCCATACTTAAAAATCACTTTTGCTGTGGCGGGTCTTGCCGTATTCTTTGGTACATTGCTTGGCTTAGTCTTAGCCTTTATGAAAATGGGCAAAAGTAAGGTGCTGCAAGTAATCGCCCATGGATATACAACGATTATGCGTTGTACGCCATCCATCGTTCTATTGTTTTTAGTCTACTATGGTGTTCCATTTTTAGCAGATTCATTGTTTAATGTGAATTTACAAAATATTTATACAGGTGTTTTTGTCGTTATTACGTTCTCATTACAATTTGCAGCCATGATGTCTGAAGTGATTCGTTCCGCAATTCAATCCATTGATAAAGGACAATTTGAGGCGGCGGTAAGTGTTGGGCTGACGCCATGGCAAGCATACAGACGCATCATTTTCCCACAAGCTTTTGTTGTAGCTCTTCCTAACTTCGGAAACGGTCTAATTGCCATTTTACAAGAAGGGGCATTAGCTTACACAATTGGTTTTATCGACATTGTTGGAAAAGCAAACCTGATTATTGCAAGTAACTTTAATTCCCATGCGTTAGAAATTTACATTGCATTAGCCGTGATTTATTGGGTTATTTCCATTGTCATTGAAAAAATATTCGAACTCCTTGAAAAAACTTTCAGCAAAGGTTCCCGCTCGATAAAGGCATCGTAGGAGGTGGAGTAACAAATGTTAAATACAGAATTTTTAATAGATACGTTTTTCGTTGCATTATCAGGCGTGCCGATCGCATTGCTTGTGACTGTTGTTGCTCTTGCGATTGCTTTGCCGATTGGGTTTTTCTTCGCTTTAACAAGAATTAATAAAATTCCGGTACTGAATCAACTAGCGAAAATTTATGTATCATTCGTTCGCGGTACGCCAATCATTATCCAAATTTTTGTTTTATATAGTTTTATACCGATTCTATTAAATATGACCTTTGAAAAATATAACATCGATTATGAAGTGTATAAAATTCATCCGATATGGTATGCATTCGTTATTTTCGCTTTCAACAAGTCAGCCGTTTTAATTGAAGTATTCCGCTCGGCCTTATCGACTGTTGAAAAAGGACAATTGGAAGCTGCCTATTCTGTCGGTTTAACGACAGCTCAAGCATATCGAAGAATTATTATTCCGCAAGCTCTTGTCTCTGCCTTGCCAAACATTGCGAATACAACGGTAAACTTAATTAAAGCAACCTCATTAGGTTATGCCATCTCCTTACAAGAGATTACATTAAAGGCAAAAGTAGCAGCAAACTTTGGTTATAACTATTTGGAAGCATATATTGATATTTTCATTGTCTATTTAATTATTTGTATTGCGGTCGAACAACTATTTAAGTATTTAGAGAAACGGTTAAGCCGTTACAAAGTTGCCAATGCTTAAGGAAGGAGGCAAATAATGTTAGAGATTAAAGATATTCATAAATCCTTTGGTAAAAATGAGATTTTAAAAGGTGTAGATTTAAAGATAAATAAAGGGGACGTTGTAGTCATTCTAGGTCCAAGTGGTTCCGGGAAAACGACACTGCTTAGATGCATTAACTTTTTAGAAAGAGCAGATAAAGGAACTGCAAGATTCGGGGACTTAGAAGTAGATTTAAAAAATGCGACGAAAAAAGAAGTGCAACAAGTACGTAAAAAAACTGCCTTCGTATTCCAAAACTATAATTTATTTAACAATAAAACGGCCATTGAAAACGTAATGGAAGGGTTAGTTATTGCTCGCAAAGTGCCGAAAGCCGAAGCGAGAGAAATTGCGAAAAAAGCATTAGATAAAGTCGGCTTATCCGAAAAATACGACTATTATCCAAGCCAGCTATCAGGAGGGCAGCAACAGCGTGTTGGAATTGCTCGTGCTGTCGCTTTAAACCCGGATATTATTTTATTTGACGAGCCAACATCCGCACTTGACCCAGAACTAGTAGGGGAAGTATTAAATACGATGAAAGAGATTGCCAATGAAGGTACGACGATGCTTGTTGTTACCCATGAGATGGGCTTTGCAAAAGACGTCGCAAATAAAGTGATTTTCATGGACGGCGGTGTGATTGTTGAAGAAGGTACACCACATGATATTTTTGTTTCGCCTAAAGAGATTCGAACAAAACAATTTTTACGTCGTGTATTGCCAGGTTCTTTTGATTACGAAATTTAATCTTCATTTAATGAAACGCTCTCATGTTAAAGATTT
>CADBNU010000403.1 GCA_902796085.1 Heyndrickxia coagulans | reverse complement strand
CTTGTAAATGGCTTAAAGAGGTTCGAACCGCTTCTAATCCCCTATCATAAAATTGATTTCGGTAATCCTTTCCGGAAAGTGTTTCTACTGTTTCTCCAAGTAATATGATTTCTGATTGTGTATCAGAGTTAGGTTTTAATAATATTGGATTCATCCAAATGGAAGCCTCTGTCTTCGCAGCTTCTGCTTGAACACCTTGAGCAAGTCCTCTTTCCTTTCCACCCGGAAGTATATAGGAATAATTAGACATGTTTTGAGATTTAAATGGTGCAACCTTCAAACCCTCTTGTGCAAATAAACGGCAGAGAGCAGTAGTAATGAGGCTTTTTCCAACATCCGAAGCGGTTCCTTGTATCATGATTCCTTTCATACCTTTTTCTCCTTTCAATGGTTGTTTAAAAAGTCCGTTATTATCCTCCCTTTTGAACATGCATTTTCATTAGTAAAGGTACTCCTGCTTCTACTAAATAAGCACTTTCTGCGTAACGAACTATTTTTTGATGTAATTTCCCGAGTAGTTCACTATAGGTCACCAATAATTCATTGGGAAGGATAGGCTCATTTAATACTTCATTACTAACAAGGACCACTTGATTGCTATAATCTGCTATTTCCTTTATCCCTTGCCAAATTCTTTGGAAAACCTCTTTTTTCTCCAAACGCTGCTCCACCCAATCAGCTTCATGAGCAAATAATTCATTCGATAACATCGTCGTCAAACAATCTAACAAAATGACATCTTTCTTATTAAATTCTGTAGCTAGGGTGGAAATATTTGTTTCCTTTTCCCACGTTTTCCATGAATGACCACTTTTATTTCTATCTTCCTGATGTCGTTTAATTCTTAGTCTCATTTCAGAATCTGTTGCTCTACCGGTAGCGATATAATGTAAGGAACCGCCTATTTCCTCTGCCTTTTGAATGGCTATTCTTTCTGCAAAACTGCTTTTGCCACTTCGAACGCCACCGGTAATAAACGTTATGGAAGTTGTTGTTTCCATTCTTTTAGCGCCTCCATAAGTTGATTATTTTCCTCTATACTTTTAATCGCAAATCTTAGCCATTTTCCCTCTATTCCAGGAAAATTGCATGTATGTCTAGGTACAATCCCCTTTTTTAAAAGGTAAGCAAATAATTCCCCCATATAATCCTTCTTCGGTTCTTTCAATAAATAAAAGTTAACCTTAGAAGGTGAATATACAAAGCTTTCCTTGTCAAAAAACGCAAATAGTCTTGTTCGCTCTTTCTTTATATACTGAACCGTTCTATGTACAAATGATTCGTCTTGTAAACATAATTCCCCTGCTGTCATCGCTAATGCATTAACATTCCAGTGGGATTGGTAAACCGATATTTCCTCCACAACCGATGGATGAGCCATCATATATCCTAATCTCAGGCCCGGAATGGCAAACATTTTTGTCATGGAGCGAAGAATGACTAAATTTTTATAATCATTAATCAGAGCCGCAATTGGAGTATATTCCTCCACAAAATCGTAAAATGCCTCATCGACTATAAGTAACGCATTCGCCTTCTTGCATTCTTCTAATAATTGGACAATGGTGTCATAAGAATAAAAAACACCAGTTGGGTTCGTCGGATTACATAAGAATACAGCATCTATTGCCTCTAGCTTTTCCTTTATTTCATGGATATGTAATTCCCAATGAGGCTCTTTTAAGTAGTGGTAATAAATTCGACAATCATTGGCCTGACAAGCCTTTTCATATTCAGAAAATCCTGGCTCGGTAATAAGAACGTTTTTTTCCAATAACAATCTACCCA
Source organism: Heyndrickxia coagulans (assembly GCA_902796085.1). Taxonomy (GTDB): domain Bacteria; phylum Bacillota; class Bacilli; order Bacillales; family Caldibacillaceae; genus Pallidibacillus; species Pallidibacillus thermolactis. Next base: position 426 of record CADBNU010000403.1, on the reverse strand, counting down.
CTAGAGAAATCAATTCAGCTCCGCCATTTCCTATTAAAACGGAGTCCATATTTATCTCATTTTTTTCCGAAATCATCGTCTTCAATGAAAGAGAGTAAGGATCTGGGTAATCATTAATCTTTTGAAAAAAACTCATCCAATTTTGCTCCAAATGCTTAGGTGGACCTAACGGATTAATATTTGCGCTTAAATCCATGATTTGATCCGGTTTTTCTATTCCCATTTCTTGATATACATATTGGGGATTAGAACCATGTTGCGGTAAGTTCAATGACGCCCCCTCCAATCCATAAAACAACTAAAAAAACAATAGTCGTTCGAGTTAAGATTTTATTGGTTTCTATAATATGATCTTTATGCAAAGGGATAATCGGCTCTCCCATTTTCGCTCTATTAGAAATGACACCCTTATAATAATTGATGCCG
>CADBNU010000402.1 GCA_902796085.1 Heyndrickxia coagulans | reverse complement strand
CGCAGGTAAAAACAGATTGTAAATCCCAGGGTTTTATGTTAAATTTAACTATATGTAGACCGTATGGGAGGTTAAGGTTTTGCAAACACTGTTAATCGTACTTCTAATCATAGATTGCCTTGCACTGGTAGCAGTTGTTTTACTTCAATCAGGGAAAAGTGCTGGACTATCCGGTTCCATTGCTGGAGGAGCGGAACAACTTTTCGGTAAACAAAAAGCACGTGGACTTGATGCCATTCTTCAACGAACTACGGTTGTTTTAAGTATTCTATTCTTTGTTTTAACAATTTTATTGGCATATTTTGTTTAAATGGATCCTGGCCCCCTTGGTCAGGCTTTTTCTTTTTATAAACACTTTTCTCTTGCAAAAGTTTAAAGGCTTGTCAACAATAGTATTGCTATGAAATGTTAAAGTTTTACAATGAATGGTTGTTTTTGTAAGCTGAAATAAGGGTAATTTTTAATAATATGCAAAAAATACAACTAGTTGTACGTAAAGGGAAGAGAGGAAGATCGTAATGAAAATTACTCCGCCAAAACCATTTACCTTTAAAAAAGGGAAACGTGCGGTTTTATTACTCCATGGTTTTACCGGGAACAGTGCTGATGTAAGGATGCTCGGACGATTTCTAGAAAAGGAAGGCTATACATGTCATGCACCAATCTATCGTGGCCATGGGTTAGAACCTGAACAATTACTGAACTACCGTCCTGATGATTGGTGGCAAGATGTTCAAAAGGCGTATCAAGAATTAAAAGATATGGGACATGATGAGATTGCCGTTGCAGGTCTTTCTTTAGGTGGTATATTCTCGCTTAAATTAGGGTACTCTGTACCCGTTAAAGGGATCGTACCAATGTGTGCTCCGATGTATCTTAAGTCCGATGATGCCTTATATAAAGGTGTATTAGCTTTTGCCCGCGATTACAAGAGAAAAGAGGGGAAATTACCTGAACAAATTGAAAAGGAAATGGATGCCTTTGACTCACCGGAATTAAAAGATCTTTTAGTTGCCAATCAGAAGTTACTAGATGAAGTACGAGGCCATATTGATATGATTTATGCTCCTATTTTTGTCGTTCAAGCAAGAAAAGACGAAATGGTCAATATAGAGAGTGCCAATATCATTTATAATAAGGTAGAATCAACGGAAAAGTATATAAAATGGTACGAAGAATCTCACCATGTGATTACAATGGATAAAGAAAGAGACGAATTACATAAAGATGTTCTACAGTTTTTAAATAGCTTAAATTGGAAAGAATAAGGGAAATAATAAATTTAGGAATGGTAATAGAAAGGAGGGGTTTTATGGAACAGCATGAATTAATCGAAAAGCTGTTAGATTACATGAAAGAAGAAGCTTATAAGCCTCTTACCGTAAGTGAGTTGGAAGAAGCAATGGAGATTGAGGATTCCAGCCAATTTAAAGATTTTGTAAAAACCCTTGTTTATATGGAAGAAAAAGGGTTAGTTGTTCGGACAAGAAGTAATCGTTACGGACTACCGGAAAAAATGAGTTTAGTTCGCGGAAGGGTATCGGCTCATGCGAAAGGGTATGCCTTTGTTGTACCGGAAGAACCTGGTTATGATGATATTTTTATCCCTCCTGGTGAAACAAATAATGCTCTAAATGGAGATATTGTGTTAGCGAAAGTGACAAAAGAAAGTTCTGGTGCACGCCGAGAAGGAACGATTGTTCGGATTTTAGAACGAGGGGTAAAACAAGTAGTCGGTACATATACAGAAAGTGCAAACTTTGGCTTTGTTATACCAGATGATAAAAAATTTAACGGGGACATTTTTATACCGAAACATGCTTCCAAGGGAGCAGTGGAAGGACATAAAGTAGTTGTAAATATCACAGTTTATCCTGAAGGACGGATGAGCGCTGAAGGAGAAGTTGTACAAATCCCTGGCCACCGTAATGATCCTGGTGTTGATATATTATCCATCATTTATAAACATGGTCTTCCCATTGAGTTTCCTGAAGATGTGATGGAACAAGCACAAAAAGTCCCAGATAAAATCTCAGAAGCAGAAATAAAAGGACGTCGTGATTTACGTAATGAAGTATATGTAACGATTGACGGTGCAGATGCAAAGGACCTAGATGATGCGGTATCTGTTACACGTTTGGATAATGGGAACTTTAAATTAGGTGTTTCCATCGCCGATGTAAGTTATTATGTGACAGAGAATAGTCCGATTGATAAAGAAGCCTATGAACGAGGAACGAGTGTTTACTTAGTGGACCGAGTCATTCCAATGATTCCCCATCGGCTTTCCAATGGAATTTGTTCCTTAAATCCTAAAGTTGATCGTCTAACTCTCACATGTGAAATGGAAATTAATGAGCGTGGCGTCGTCGTCAGCCATGAAATATTTGAAAGTGTCATTAAAACGACGGAACGAATGACGTATTCTGATGTCAATAAAATTTTAGTAGATCAAGATGAAGAATTACGAGAGAAATACTATGATCTTGTCCCGATGTTTGAGGATATGGAAGAGTTAGCGGCTATTTTAAGAAAAAAAAGAATGAAACGTGGCGCCATTGACTTCGATTTTAAGGAAGCGAAAGTAATAGTGGATGATGATGGTCATCCAACAGATGTAGTGATTCGCGAACGTTCGGTGGCAGAACGTTTAATCGAAGAATTTATGTTAGCGGCAAACGAGACCGTTGCTGAGCATTTTCATTGGTTGGAACTACCGTTTATTTATCGAATTCACGAGGATCCTAAAGAAGATAAACTTCAACGATTCTTTGAGTTTATTACAAACTTTGGCTTAATTGTTCGTGGCAAGGCTAATACAGTACATCCGAGGGCATTGCAAGAAATCATTGAAGAGGTTCAAGGGAAGCCAGAAGAGATGGTAGTGAATACTGTCATGCTTCGATCGATGCAACAAGCAAAATATTATCCAGAAAACTTAGGCCATTTCGGTTTGGCTACAGATTATTATACCCATTTTACTTCGCCAATCAGGCGCTACCCAGACTTAATTGTCCATCGTTTAATACGAACATATATCATTAAAGGGGAAATGGATCCGCAAACGCAGGAAAAATGGAGTGCATTGTTACCTGAAATTGCTCAACATACGTCAAAAATGGAGCGTAGGGCCGTTGATGCGGAAAGGGAAACAGATGAACTGAAGAAAACGGAGTATATGGAAGATAAAATCGGTGAAGAGTTCGATGGCATTATTAGTTCCGTGACGAATTTCGGTATTTTTGTCGAATTACCAAATACAATTGAAGGGTTAGTCCATGTCAGTTATTTAACGGACGACTACTATCATTATGATGAACGTCAATATGCGATGATTGGGGAACGAACAGGTAATGTGTTCCGAATCGGTGATGAAATTACCGTTCG
>CADBNU010000401.1 GCA_902796085.1 Heyndrickxia coagulans | reverse complement strand
TGGTACTGTAGCATTTAGCTTAGGCTATCCTAGAATTAAAACAATTAACACATTTGGAGGTTGGCATGTATACAAATGAACCAATTTTTCTAAAACCAGTATTCCAAGAAAGAATTTGGGGCGGTATCAAGTTAAAGACAGAGTTTTCCTACGACATTTCATCTGAAAAAACAGGTGAAGCTTGGGTGATTTCTGCCCTTCCGCATGGCTCAAGTATAATTAAAAATGGTGCACTTAAGGGGAAAACGTTAGAACATGCATGGAAGGAACATGGTAAACTTTTTAATAAAAAACCTGGCGATGAAAGAGAATATCCACTGTTAGTTAAAATATTGGATGCAGCGGATGATTTATCTGTCCAAGTACATCCAAATGACTCATATGCACGAGAAGTCGAAGGTGTTCCATATGGAAAAACAGAATGTTGGTATGTATTAAGTGCAGAAGAAGGAGCAGAACTCGTATTAGGTCACCATGCCAAGACACGAGAAGAGTTAGTACAGATGATGGACCAAGGCGAATGGGATAAACTATTAAGACGAATTAAAGTAAAAGCCGGTGATTTCATCTATGTTCCGAGTGGTACAATTCATGCGATTGGTAAGGGAATCGTGATTCTTGAAACACAACAAAGTTCTGACATCACTTATCGCGTATATGATTATGACCGTAGAGATAGTATGGGGAATAAACGTGAATTGCATCTAGATCGCGCGAGAGAAGTGACATTAGTTCCACATGAAGATGCAAATAGTGAACAAACAGAAACCCAGTTTGAAGATCTTGTTGAAAAGAAACTTATTGAAGAACAATATTTTACCGTATATCACTGGAATTTGAACGGAAAAGTGACACGAACAATGACTGAAGATTTTTTACAAGTGAGTGTTATTAATGGAGAAGCGACATTAAACATTAATCATCAGTTCTTCCAAGTAACAAAAGGAATGAACTTTATCTTACCGCATGGAATTAGCACGTATCATTTGGAAGGAAACGCTGAATTTATCGTGTCACATGAATAAAGTCTATTTGTTTTCGACTTATAGGTTCTTGCCAATAGTTATTTAGTCCATATATAAGATAGGGTCATTAGGTAAGCGCCAATATCCTTTTCTGGAATTGGCGTTTCTTTTTTCGTCCTCAGAGATGCCTAATTTAACTGGTTTTCTATATTGGGTGCTTACCTTTTTCCATTCTTTCCACCGATATTCTCTTACCCTTTCCGTGTGTGAATCTCAAATCTGTCTGACCGAAATCTTAATTTAATTCCTCAATCTTTCTATTCGCTAGTTTATCTCTAAGATATGGTATTCCATGTCTACTCCCCCGTTTCAAGTGTAAGTTCTGTAAAAAATCATGGTTATGTACTCGTTATGTTTACCTTTCAAAGCCCAATGATAGATAGTGCGTTTGTACCAAAAGAGAGAAAGAAAAGGTTTGTAATAGCAGGACAAGCAACTCCAACATATACGAATTAAAAAGGAGCAATTTTCATATTGCCGCCAATATAAACTAGACACAAGCAGCATTTATAATATCACATGTTTAAGTTACGGCAAAGGAGAAAAGGGCTTTCCTATTTATATTGAAAGAGAAAAGGTATTTTCTTTATTGATATAAAAGCAATCACCCCTTACGAAAAAAAGGGGAGATTTAGATGTTTCTGTTTGAACGATTAACTGAAACGTCAATCACTGAACTTTATTGATATATCTATCACTCCTTAATGACTTGGATAAAGTCTTCAAACGTTTTTGCTTTTAAAATATTTTGTACCAACGTTTTATTTTCAATAATTTTTCCAAGTAAGTCATACATCTCTTGTAAGTCTTCTTGGCTATTTTTCTTCACACATAATAAAAAGATAATCTGAACAAGCGTACCATTCCAATCAATTGGTTTTTTCAATGTACAAACAGAAACAAAAGTTTGGTCCGTTTTAGGTGTAATAGGATGAGGTATTGCCACGAAATTACCAAAGGCCGTTGAAGCAATCTGTTCACGTTTATATACTGCTTCAATAAAGGTTTCATCCACAAGTGCTTGGTCGATTAACTTTGTATTTAAAAATTCCAGCGCTTCCCCTTGTGAATCAAATCTTTTTCTTAAAAAGGTAAGCTCTTTTTTAAAGTAGGTTAAGAGGGGTTGTTTACTATTTTGATGAAATAGAAACCTTTCAATTATTTTTAAATCTTGTTCTTTTAAAACGACATTCACTTGGATAACCGGTATATCTATCGATTGTTTAATCAAAATAGAGCTTACTATGAAGTCGATTCCCTTTAAATCTATGTCTTTTAATTTATAAAGTGGTGTTGTTCCAACTACTTCCAGATTGCTGCCAAAATAAGATTTCAGACGATAATAAATAAGTTGTGCTGTCCCTAATCCAGAAGCGCAGACAACAAGACAACGTTTGGGACCGGTTTTTAGTTTTTTCCGTTCAATTGCCGCTCCTATATGCAAAGCCAAATAACCAATCTCATTTTCATCAATTTCCACACCTATATGTTCTTTAATGGTTAATCCAGCAATAATTCCTGCTTCATATGCAAGGGGATAGTTATTCTTAATATCTTTTAACATAGGATTTCTAATATTCATGCCAAACTTGATTCGATTAATTGCAGGTTTTAAATGCAATCCTAAATCCATAATCAATTTTTTATCATTTTGAATTCCTAATTCTAGCTGTTCATCTATACGATATAGAATTAAGTTGATTAATTGAATGATCTCTTTACTTAACACATCGTCTACAGCATTTTTCGTTTGTGAGAGTAGCTTAATACCAAGTAAGTGCATTGTTATATAGGCAATCTCTACTTTAGGGAATTTGACATGAAAAAGCTTTTCTACATCTGAAACTATTTTTTTTGCAACTTTATATTCTTTTTGTTTAGTAATTTCATCTATATCCTGATGTACAAGAGCTACATAATGTTTACTAACTATTCGTTTATAGGCAATCGCAATGTGAATTAATAAATTATGAATAGCAATGTCAGATAGAGAAATTTCATGCTCATACAGTTGTTTCATTATGATGGCTTGAATCTTATCTAAATCTTCAACAGGAATAGGAGATAAAGGTGTTTCAACGAGTGAATTTACCTTAATTTCGTCTCTGTCAAATAAGTATTCAGAAAGACAGAAACGGAATCTCATTTCATCACCAGTTGCCTTTAAACCATAGTTTGGCCGAGGTTCCAATTCAATGCAGTACTTGTGTAAAATTTGCTTCACCGTTTTTAGATCGGCTTGAATAGTTGAACGACTAACATATAATTCATCTGCTAAATCATCCAATTTTATATATCGTTCATTTAACAATAATCTTCTAATAATATAAGATACTCTCTCTTCAGGTGTGGTAGGAATGTCATCTTTTGTATGATCTTTATAAGAAAGCGATTGCAAAAATATTCGAAAGTTCTTTTCATCATTAACTTCTAATTTATATCCTTTCGAAATCACAGAAACAATTGTAGCTCCGTGTTGGTGTAAGATTGCATCAAGATGTTTGATATCGTCCCTTGTTGTACGAGGTGTGACTTGGTTAACATTTGCTAAGTATGTCCCTGTTATCGGTTGTTCTGCGGCTAATAATTCACGTAAAATATTTTTCATTCGGGTGCTTAACAAATTATGATACTTCCTTTCATATAATGTGAAATGGTTTTTATAAAAGGAATCATTTTAACATTAGTAGAAAAGGTCCTAGTACTATAATACCAGAACCATTATCATTACTCATTCATAAGATCACTACTAAACTAAAAACCATTATTTTCTACCACAGTTTTAAACCAGTACGCACTTTTCTTCGGTGTTCGTTTTTGCGTTCTTAGGTCTACTGAAATGAAACCATACCGATTTTTATACGCATTGGACCAAGACCAATTATCCATAAATGTCCAAAGATGATAACCTTTTACGTTACATCCTTCTTGAATGGATTTATGTAACCATTTAAGGTGACCTTTGATAAATTCAATCCGATAATCATCTTCAATTCTTCCATCTTTCAAGAAACGTTCTTCATCTTGTACACCCATTCCATTTTCTGAAATAAAGCATTCAATATTCCCATAATTTTCTTTTAGGTTGATCATGATATCATAAATCCCTTTTTCATAAATTTCCCAACCACGATATGGATTCATTTTTCGACCAGGCATTTCATAATAATCAAAGAACCAATCAGGCATGAATGGACTATAAGGGTTTGGTAAATATTCTTTCGCTTTTACCCGACGTGGTTGATAGTAGTTTACCCCCAGTATATCAACGGTATTTTGTTTAATTAATTCTAGGTCGCCTTTGCCAACGACAGGTAATTGTCCATGTTCACGTAAGATCTCAACTAATTCTTTAGGATATTCGCCTAAAACAGCCGGATCCAAAAAGCTTCGATTAAAGAATAAATCACAAATATTCGCTGCTTTTACATCAAATGGATTTTGACTTCTTGGATAAGTAGGCGTTAAATTTAAAACGATTCCTATTTTCGAGTCAGCAAAGTTAAATGTACGGAACGCTTCAATTGCTTTCGCATGAGCTAAAATCGTATGGTAAGCCACTTGAGCTGCTTTTTTAAAATCTACAATGTTTGGATAGTGGAAATCATATAAATAACCACCTTCAACTGGAACAATCGGCTCATTGAAAGTAAACCATTTTTTTACTCGATCTCCGAACAATTGGAAACATTGAATTGCATATTCTTTATAAGCTTCTACGACATTGCGACTTTCCCAGCCACCCTCATTTTGTAACCCTAATGGCATGTCAAAGTGGTAAAGGGTTACAAAGGGTTCAATATCATTGGCGAGCAATTCATTAATCACATTGTTATAAAATGTGACAGCTTCCTGATTAATTTCCCCACGCCCTCCAGGAATGAGTCTTGACCAAGAAATGGAGAGCCGAAATGAATTATGACCTATTTCTTTCATTAACTTAATGTCATCTTTAAATCGATGGTAAAAGTCTGATGTTGTTGCCGGACCAACATTTTCAAAGAATCGATTAGGTTCAATTTCGTACCAATAGTCCCAAATGTTTTTTCCTTTTCCTCCTTCGTGTGCTGCTCCTTCAATTTGTGTAGCCGAAGTCGCGCTTCCCCACCAGAAGTCTTCAGGAAATTTATACTGAATTATCATTTGATAACCTCCTAATTCGTGAAATGATCATTTGTAAAAAATTTACTGACTACTTGTTTTTGTAGATTTCAATAATCTCAATTGCTAAATCACGTACAGTCATCGCAGTCATTAAATGATCTTGAGAGTGAACCAAAATTACACTTAAATGATGTTGGTTTCCGTTCGCCTCTTCTTGCATTAACTTTGTTTGGAAGCCATGAGCTTTTCCTAATTCTAAATTCGCTTCTTGAATTAACCGTTCTGCTTCTTTAAAATTCTCTTCTTTTGCTGCTTGTATTGCCTCCATGGCAAATGAGCGTCCATTGCCAGCGAATAAGATTATTTGAAATGCGATTTCTGTCATTGTATCCATTGTTTTCATGCCTTTCTTTAACAGTTTTATCTGTTTTATAGTTTAAGGAGAATGAGTTTCTACCAAATAGGTAAGACCTCAATCAGCCATTTGAAAATCTTTAATTTTTAACCTTTTCTTTTTCGTAATAGTTTTTATCCAGGATTTTTAGGAATGGCCACCAGATTGCCATTACAATAAGTAAGTTCACGATTTGGAGAACGGCCCCTCTCCAAGAGTTACCAGTTGCCAAAAAGCCACTAATACCAATTGGGGTAGTCCAAGGTACAATAATTCCCGCTGGTTTTGGAACTAGTCCAATTGACATTGTAAAATAAGTGAAAATGGTGACTACTACTGGTGCTAACAACCAAGGAATTAGAACTAATGGATTCATAATAATTGGTAAACCGAAAATGATAGGCTCGTTTACGTTAAAAATTCCCGCCGGTCCACCTAATTTTCCTAATTCTTTTGTTTGCCGGCTCTTACCGATGAGAAAGATGAGAATAACGACAGCTAACGTCATTCCTGTTCCACCCATACCGACAAGGAATGTATCGATAAATTGCTTTGTAATTACGTTTGGTAGTTCTGTACCAGCTTGGAATGCTTTTAAATTTTCATCGTTTAACGCATACCAAATTGGGTCAAAAACAGAGTTGATAATAATTTGTCCATGTAATCCAAAGAACCAGAAGAATTGAATTAATAGAACAGCAAAGATAGTGGCTGCTAAGCTGGAACCTAATGCTGTCAACGGTGCTTGGATGATTGTATAGATAAAGTTTTGTACCGTTTCAAATGGTGTAAAACTGAATACAATCCGAATGACTAAGAATATGGATAAAGTTAATGTAATTGGAATAAGAGCGCTAAATGAACGTGACACTGCATCTGGTACACCGACTGGCATTTTAATTGTCCAATTTTTCTTTACAAAGAAACGATATAATTCGGCTGAAATAAATGCAGTGAAAATTCCTAAGAACATACCTTGTGCGCCAAGTATAGCAGTTGGAATAACTCCAGAAACACCATCTAATTCTTGTGGATTAAGAATTAAAAATGCTGCGACAGCAACGACACCACCATATATAGCTTCACCGCCATAGGACTGGGTCAATTTATAACCGATTCCTACAATAACAAAGAGTCCCATAATACTTAGGGTTGCAGCAGAAGCAGGTCCTAAGGCATTTTGATAAGCTGCATAAGCCTCTGCACTTAGTAACTTATCAAGGAATGGTAGATTCGCAATTACAACAAATATTGAACCGAAAATAATAAGTGGTAATGCCACCATGAAGCCGTCCCGAAGAGCTGTCAAATGTCGATTGTTATTTAATTTATCCGCAATTGGTAAGAGAATGTTTTCCAAGAACTCCATAAATTTTTTCATATAAGTTCTCTCCTTATACTTTTATAAGTACTTTTTTAATTTTCTCCGATTAATTCTAATGCTTTATTTAAAACTGCTTCACCATCGATACGACCATAATCAACAGGATCAATAACATCTAATGGAATACCGACTTTCTCAGCATCGGAAGCAAGTTTCTTTTTCAAAAAGCGCATTTGTGGCCCAATTAAAAGAACATCGGCACGTTCCATTTCTGAAGGTACCTTATCTTGAGAAACAGCCCAAATTTCTACTTCGATTCCTTTTGATTCTGCAACTTCTTTCATTTTTGAAACTAATAAACTAGTAGACATACCAGATGAGCAAGCTAATAAAATTCTTTTCATTTGAATTACCTCCATTTATTTGAAATGTTTAAGCATTACTTCTGTAAGAATTTTTACATTTTTATCGTATACGAAAAGCGCTTACATTTAAATGCATTGTTTTTCCGTCATAAGAAGGAAATGAGTAATTGTTCGTTCAGATAAGAAGGAAATAAATGCTCTTGATTCTTTAGGATATAAAAAGTACGATAGGGTCAAATAGAAAGAAAACTTTGTCAAGGAGAAGATGATATGATTTTAGGGTCAATTGAAGCAGGTGGAACAAAATTTGTTTGTGGGATTGGAAATGAGAATGGGGAAGTAATTGAACGTATTTCCCTGCCAACAAGAACGCCAAATGAAACAATGCCAGAAGTCATTGCGTTTTTTCAAAAATATATGGTTGATGCCATAGGGATTGGGACATTTGGTCCGATTGATATTAATAAATCAAGTTCTACTTATGGGTATATTCTAAATACACCCAAATTAGCTTGGCAACACTACCCGTTACTACAGGTTGTGAAGGAAGCTTTGCCTGTTCCAATTCGTTTTACTACAGATGTGAACGCTGCAGCACTGGGTGAATATCAATTCGGTGCAGCAAAAGATTTAAAAAGTTGTCTATATATCACGATTGGCACTGGAATTGGAGCTGGAGCGGTTTTAAATGGGGCATTATTGGAAGGCTTATCCCATCCAGAAATGGGGCATATTCTAGTTAGGCGTCATCCAGAAGATTCATTTGAAGGATGTTGTCCATTTCATAAAGATTGTTTTGAAGGTTTGGCAGCCGGTCCTGCAATTGAACAAAGATGGGGAAAAAAGGGAGTAGACTTATCCGATCGAAAAGATGTATGGGAGCTAGAAGCTTTTTATATTGCGCAAAGTTTAGTTCAATATATTATGATTCTTGTACCAGAAAAAATCATTATTGGTGGAGGGGTTGCCCACCAAGCCTCGATTTTTCCGTTGGTAAGAGACAACGTAAAGACCCTGGTAAATGGCTATTTTAACCAAAATGAATTGAATGAACATATTGATGACTATATCGTTCCGCCTAGTTTAAAGGATAATGCTGGCTTAGTCGGTGGATTTGTATTAGCCAAGGAAGCTCTAGATGAGGCAAAATAATATTATGAAGCATTACCGAAGAGAGGTTTTCTTTTGAACATGTCCTAGTTATTCTTTCTTAATTTATAGAAGAATGGTAGAAATGGATTTTAATTTAAACTGAATTTACTAGAAATAAATTGGGATATGACACTTTCTTAAATAATGAAGAAATGGATAAATTACACTTTTGGTAAACAGGTGAAAGCATCAAAGAATGTGCTTACGCGATTTTCTTTTGTTAATGGAACGTTAACCTATTAAAGAAAAAGATTACACTACACTTTAACATAAAGGTAAATAAACTGATTTAATTGTAATTCTTTAAGGATAGTCGGTATATTTATTGGTCAAATAAAATTCTTGGTCAATGTTGGGGTTATACTACATCAAATCTACGATTAGTGAATTTACATCATCGATCGTGAATTTCACTTAAATTTATTTTTTGTATACATTTCAGATTTAGATAAAGACTAATTGAATAGGATAGAGTAATTAACCCCGAACATCACACCACCGTAGGTGCAATTACAAATACAGCAACTCAATTAAGATAGATAAAACAAGAATGTATATCGTTCTTGTAACTCTTCAACCCTTGGTTACTTTGAAAGAGTTTTCGAGATTTCTGTCTAATACTGGGCTTTTTAAATTCTCTCCGACTATTTCCTCCCCATTTGTAGGCTTTACATTCATTAACACTTAGTCAGATTAGATTACGTATCCAGTCTTTCCACAAACACATACGACGTCTTCTTCGAATCCGACCGTCAAGTCTTATAAATATACTTTTTTGTATCTACTAACGGAAAGTATCCACATCACCCAATTAGATACTGGTTTATTTTCTTAATCGAATATTCCATTTTGGATATGGCGTCCTCTAGAAGTAATCTCTCAAACCTTGTTCTTTATGAGAATTGGTGGAGTATATTTTTATGGAACCAATTTGTTAAAGATTTCCATTTATGAATTTGACGGAACATCAACAAAATTTTTAAATAGCGAACTCCCTGAACAAATTATAGAGGAAAGTCCACATCTTGTTTTCCTTGAATCATTTCGTTTAGCAGATAATTATGGGTTCGTAACAGTAGAGGCTGCTCAAGAAAATCTTATAACTTTTATTGAACAAATCAGCACAGAATTACCAGAAGCCGCCTTTA
>CADBNU010000400.1 GCA_902796085.1 Heyndrickxia coagulans | reverse complement strand
TCTTCGACTAGTTTTTTAGCGGCATTTGCCATCCAAAATGTTTTTTTTTTTTTTTTGCTCCTTACTGAATCTCTTCCATCATTAATTGGTCTAATACCTATTTTAATCATATACTTAATTTCCTTGTTAAAATTATTTATACTAAATGCTTCTTGAACAAAACTACTTAGTACCCGTTAACGCAATTCCTTCGACTATTTTCTTTTGGAAAATACCAAATACAATTACTGGAACGATTAATGAAAGTAGTGTAGCAGAAATTACAACACCATAACTACCTTTATATGATGAGTTAAGCGCCATAACAACTTGCATTACTTGTACAAGATTTGCGTTATTTGTCACTGTTAATGTTGGCCAAATATAAGAGTTCCACGCTCCCATAAAAGTACCTGTACCAATAATAACCATTGGTGTTATTGACATTGGTACAAAAATTCTGAAGAAGATTTGTAATTTCGTTGCTCCATCAACAACCGCTGCCTCTTCAATATTTGATGGAATGTTCAAATAGAATTGCCTAAAGAAAAATATTTGATACGCATTTGCCATTCCTGGAACGAATAATACAAATATAGTATCAACCATATTTAATATATTTACAACTCTAATTGAAGTTAATTGAATTGTAATTCCTGGGATAAACATTGGGAATAGAATAAATAACCAAATTAGTTTTTTATGTCTAAAATCTATTCTCGCAAAAGCATATCCCGCAAACATATTAACTATTAGCGACGAAAATGTTGCAAGAACAGCAACAATAAAAGTCACTAGCATTGATTTAATGAAAGATGAACCATTTACTTCTACTGAAAATACATTAATAAAATTATCCCAAGTCCATCTTCCTGGCTTTGGAAGCCATGTGTTTGGAGTTGCAAAAATGTCCATTTTTGGTTTAAAAGCAGCTGGAATAATCCATAATACCGGAAAAATGACCAAGAATGCAACCAGTATTCCTGCTGTAGTTAGGAGAATTTTATTAATAAGTTTTCTTCTTTTAGCACGTAATGCTTTAATTCTTATTGTACTATTCATTTCTATTCTCCTGATTTATTAGATCTCACTAATTTAAATGCTATGGCATTAATTGCTACAATTACAATCATAATAAGAAGCGCGCCAGCGATTGTAACATTTTGACTCCTTAACGGATCTCTAAATGAATTGTATAGATAAAGAGCCGGCGTCATTGTCATATAATCTGGTCCACCCGCAGTTATCAACAATGGAATATCCATCATTTGGAGCGTTCCTGTTGTAAGGTTTACAATCATTAGAATGAATGTGTTTTTCATATTTGGTATAGTGACATATATTATTTGTTGAAATATATTTGCACCATCAATTTTAGCAGCTTCGTAATATGATTTAGGAACATTTAATAATCCTGCGTACATTACAAGGACATTATATCCAAAACCAAGCCAAAAAGTCGGCAGTAAAATACATAGAACCGGCCAATATCCCTCTGTCACAAAAGCTATTGGATCTTTATCTAAACTTAATAGTATTGATGTAAATAATCCTCCTCCATAATTTAACATGAATAAGAAAATAATGGATGTTACTACACCAGAAATAATACAAGGAATGTAAATAATAATCTTTATTGCATTAGCAACTTTTGTTTGAATTGATTTAAGAACATAAGCAAAGAAAAATGATAACACTACTTGTGCAACAATGATTATTAATGTAAATATAACGACATTTTTAAAAGATTGGGTAAAGGTTGGAGTTTTAAGAATGTAATCATAGTTCTCAAAGTTATTCCATTTACCAGTGTTATAATCAGAGAACGACCTAAAAACAGCCATAATTAGTGGCACATAGGCAAAAATTGATAGAAGTAAAAATGCTGGAAGGATTAATAAATATCCAGTACCTTGGCTTCTATATTTAAATGAATCTTTCTTTTTTTCTAACGCTTTACCCATCATATCTTAAATTAACCTTACTCTCCTTTATATTTAGGGTTTTGAGTGTAACTTGTTCTACTCATAATTGTAGCAAGTGTCTGTTTGGCAGAAGCAATTGCCTCATCGTAGGCAGAATTAAATGTTTTAGTAGTTGCATATAATTCCATCTTTTCAAGAACAGAGCCAAATGTGTTTGCGACATCCCATGGGAATGTAGCTTCTGGTATTCCCTTTGATGCTACATCATTTACAACTTGCGCCCACTCTGATGGAACATCGAATGTACGACCGTCTAAATATGCTTTGACAGATTTAGTAGTCGGAGATTTTGAGTTATATGCTGCAATAAAGTATTGAGCAGTTCTTTCAGGACTATCAATTAATAACCAATTCAGGAATTTTGCGGCTTTATCTTTATTTTTTGATGTATTGCTAATACCAAAGCACCATCCACCATTAGACGAAGTTGTAGTTGTTTGGTCACCTGTTAAAGTTGGGATTGGTGCAACTCCAATGTTGTTCACAATACTTTGATCATTTTCTGTGTAGTTATAAATTTCAGCAATACACCAACTTCCAGCGTATGTCATAGCAAGTTTGCCATCACACAATGCATCAACAATGTAGGTATAACCTTCAGTTGTAAGTGCTGCTTGAGGGCAATAGTTGTTATTGAACATTGTATAGAAGAATTTAGCAATCTCTTTAAAACCTTCGTTATCAAGGCGTGAATTCAGCCAAGAGTCATCAACAACTAAGCCACCAGTA
>CADBNU010000399.1 GCA_902796085.1 Heyndrickxia coagulans | reverse complement strand
TTCCCCCACCAGTTAATGCGGCTCATATTACTAGAGCAAATATATCGTGCCTTTCGAATTAATCGGAATGAACCGTATCATAAGTAAATACTTTTTTAATAGAATATAATTTGGCCTATTCAAAGTATCATCTTGAATAGGCTTTATAATCTCTAGTGATAATATCTTTCACGTTCACTAATTTTGGCTTTTGCTGGATTAAATATTGTAAGGATTACAATAACGAATAATCCCGTGAACACACCATAAATAATTGGTAGAGTAGAGGTAATCCCATAAATAACAAACGTAATAAAGATGACCATTGTACTAGCAATAATGGCATAAAAGGCCGCTTTACTCGTTGTACGTTTCCAAAATAACCCTATGATTAGCGGTACAAAAATAGCACCTGATAATATCGCATAAGCCATATCTAATGCCACTAGAATATTTTGAATCCATGCAGAGAAAATAATCGCTATTACACCTAATACAAGGGTTACGATACGTGATGTTTGAATTATAGCTTTATCATTCATATCTTTTTTTAAATAGACTTTAATGATATCATTTGTGATTAAGGTTGCAGAAGCAAATAATGCTCCTGAAGCATTTGACATTAATGCTGCACAAACAGCGGCTAACACTAACCCTAACGTTCCTGGCGGTAAAATGGTTAAAGCTAAGCTTGTAAATGCAGATTGTGAATCCTCTAAATTTGGAAGAACAATGAATGCACACATCCCTACAATGCTAAGTGTCAGACCATAAAGAAAGCTATATACGCCGGCTGAAATGGCACTTCTTTTCATAACTTTTTCATTTTTAGCAGTAAATACACGTTGCCATATGTCTTGGGAAACCATTAATCCAAACGCATATAAAAGAAAATATTGGAAAATTTTATCGCCACCAATGTTTGTTAAGTTAAGATGACTCTCCGGTACACTAGTAAACACAGTGGCTAATCCACCTGCACTATTCACGCTATAAGGGAACATGATAAAAAACACACCAACTGTCATCACTATGAATTGAATAATGTCTGTTAGGGTTATACTCCACATGCCACCTAAAACTGTATAAAAGAGAACAATTCCACCACCAATAAACATCGATGTTAAAACTGGCCAACCTAGTAAAACGTGGATGACACTTCCCATTCCGATCACTTGTGTCACGACGATCATAAGTGTATAGATGGCTGTAACAATGGCACTAATTAGCTGAGTACCTTCACCGTAACGTTTCCCAAGGAGCTGGCTAATTGTAAAAACTTCATAGACTGAAATTTTTTTAACAAGAAATAACCCTAAACTGGCAATACCTATTCCCATCATTGTTACAAACCAAAAGCCAGAAACACCAAATTCATAGCCTAATGTTGTTGAACCCATTGTCGCAGCACCGCCAATAATAACAGCAGCTAAACAACCTACATGTGTAAAGTAACCGATGCGACTTCCAGCTAATATAAAATCTTTTTCTGATTTAGCTTTATTTATCCCAATAATTCCTACTATGATTAATGCACCAAAATAGAGAATCAGTACAGTTGTATCAAGAATGTTCATTTATCTACCTCCGAATTCCAAGCTCTAATTCATATTCTGTAATCGCTTCCTCAAGTATTGAAATTCCTTGATTTAAATGTTTTTTATCGACATTTAAAGGCGGCATCATTCTGATTACCTCACCTGTATTACCACTTAAATATAGGATAAGCCCCTTCTTTAGACACTTCTCAAGAATGTTCATTAATCCTTCTCCGTTTGGTTGACCAGTTTCTGGATGAATAATTTCAATACCTATCATTAACCCGATCCCTCGTACATTCCCAACTACAGGATGTCCTTCTTTAATATCTAATAATTGATTTAATGCATATTCACCAAGGACACGGGCGTTTTCAACTAATCCTTCTTCTTTTAAAACATCAATTGTGGCACAAGCCGCAGCACATGCTAGAGGATTACCTCCGAATGTTGTACTATGACTCCCCACTGTCCATTGTTCCATCAATTCTCTTGAAGCTACAGTTGCACTGAGTGGCAATCCGCTGGCGATTCCTTTAGCAATGGCCATTATATCTGGAGTTACATTAAATCGATTGGCTGCAAACCAGTCTCCAGTTCGTCCAAATCCGGTCTGTACTTCATCAAAAATTAACAGGATTCCATGTTGATCACAAATTTCCCTTATTTTTTGTAACCAAGCTTTTGGCGGGACTACATATCCGCCTTCACCAAGTACCGGTTCTAATATGACGGCTGCCACTTCCTCAGGGGCTACTTGATGATTGAATAGTCTATTAAAATCCTTTTCAACTTGCTGGGACCAATAGATTTGCGGATCAAGTCCTTCAGGTGTCTCAGTCGGCTTTGCATACGGCAGTTGATACGTCATTCCCGCACCAACAGGTAAATTTTTCCTATACTTACTTTTAGACGTCGTTAAGCTTAAGGCTCCCATCGTTCTTCCGTGAAACCCACCGAAGAAAGAAATGATATAATTTCTTTTAGTCACATGCCGGGCGAGCTTGATTGCACCCTCAATCGCTTCTGCCCCACTATTTCCAAAGAAAAAGCAATTGAGGGATTCAGGTAAAATAGTTCTTAGCTTTTTTGCCAATAACATAATGGATTCGTAATTGATAATGCCAATCGGACCATGAACTAAATGTTTTAGCTGTTCTTTAATGGCTTCTACAACTTTTGGATGTCTATGTCCGGTATTCTCTGTAGCAATTCCTGATGTAAAATCAAGATATTTTTTCCCGTCAACGCCAATGTAAAATAATCCTTCTGATTTTACGACTGGCAGATTGGGAAAATCTTTTGCCATTGTTGGTGCTAAAAAGCCTTCGCCATTAATCGTATGCCAATCTATCATACTTATCTCTCCTAATATAATATTTTTATTAATATGAATTTTTTCACAACATAGATAACTGGTCAAATATGAACGATAGGAATTCTTAATAGTTGAAAAAGCGAAAATGTACAGGGTGCAATCGTTTCGATAAAAGAGTGCCTATAATCCTATTTTTGAATCAAAAATAGATGGAGAGAGAGAAGTATAGATATTTGGTCGTGAAACCGAAAAAAATGAAGCTACTTAACTATTGAAAAAATTTATATATTATTATTAAAATAATCATAATTGTCTATAAAATATAAATCATTATTGATACTTGATTTCATTAGATAATTTATTGCAATGTTATAATTAAGATAACTTACATTCTTCCGAAGAGGGGTTTTTTAAGAAAGAGGTAGTGGAATGGAACTACGACATTTAAAAACCTTCAAAGTTGTTGCAGAGGAATTGAATTTATCCAAGGCAGCAAACAAATTAGGCTACACACAACCCACCATTACGTTACAAATACAATCTCTTGAAAAAGAGCTTAATCATACCCTTTTTACAAGAATTGGAAAAAGGACAGTATTAACGACTGCTGGAAAACAGCTAAAGGTTCACGTTGATCAGATATTTTCACTTATTGCCCAAATGGAAAAAGAAATGGAAGAATTGCATGGACCTAAAGGAATTTTAACAATAGCAGCATCTGAATACTACTGTACAAGGCGGTTATCACACATTATAAAACATTATAAGGAATTGTATCCGAACGTTCGGGTGAATCTTCTACCGTTAAATAGTGCACATGCCATTCAAAGTGTGAAGGACCATGTTGCAGATATTGCAATCATTGCTGGTAATTTTCATGAAATAGATATGAGACAAATCTTTTTAGAGGAAGAAAAAACTTTTTTGGTTGTGTCCTCACAAATTAGCAAAGATCGTAGTTTGGAAGATATCTTTGGTCTGTATCCATTTATCTCTTACGATAAAAATTGTAGTTTCAGTAGTATTATTAACCGCTATTTCAAAACAAGCAAGTTGCAGCCTCAATCTATGATTGTGGTTGGTGGCAGCGATGAAACGGTTAAAAGTGCTGTATTAAATGGAACCGGATATGCCATATTAGGAGAAAATATTATAAAAAAAGAGTTGGAGGAGGGCTCTATCACCATCCTTCAACCTGTATCCGAACCGATTACTACGTTTTGTATTAACTTAAAGGTTCGCTCAGAAGAACCTAATATTCAAACATTTTGTAGTGTTTTACAAAGGGTATGGTGAAATAAAAGAATTAACCTATGGAAGATTGTATTGACTTTACTGAAAAGTGTGTGTAAAGTGATAATTAAATGAATAGGAATGTATAGGAAGACACTAGGGGAGCC
>CADBNU010000398.1 GCA_902796085.1 Heyndrickxia coagulans | reverse complement strand
TTTATCCGTGTATCATACGGCAGTTCTTTTATTGAGGCTAATATTATCAATATTACATAGAGTTTCCCTCTAGTGGCACCCGAGGAAACGATAATATTATGCCTTTTCCTCATAGATTTTCGCGATTTCAATAATCACTTGAGTCGCTTTTTCCATTGTTTCAACAGAAACATATTCGAATTTTCCGTGCATATTTTCGCCACCTGCGAAAATGTTAGGTGTCGGTAAGCCCATGTAAGATAATTGGGCACCATCTGTTCCTCCACGAACAGGTGTAATTTTTGGTTCAATATCGAGGCGTTCCAATGCTTCTTTTGCGTATTCAAACACTTCAATGTTTTCCTCAATTTTTTCTTTCATATTGTAATATTGGTCATTCAAATCAAGTGTTAACGTTCCTTGGCCGTATTTTTCATTTAGCTCTTCTACAATGTTTGTTAAATGTTGTTTTTTTCCTTCAAATTTGTCACGATCATGGTCACGAATGATATAGTAAAGTTTTGTTTCTTCCACATCGCCATTCATTTGTAGTAAATGGTAAAATCCTTCATAGCCTTCCGTATGCTCAGGTGCTTCTTCGGCAGGAAGTAAGGCGTTTAATTCCATAGCGATTTTTAAGGAGTTGACCATTTTATTTTTTGCAGAACCTGGATGAATATTGTTCCCCTTTATCGTTATTTTTGCAGCAGCTGCATTAAATGTTTCATATTCTAGTTCACCCAGTGGGCCACCATCCATTGTGTAGGCATATTTTGCATTGAAACGTTTTACATCAAATTTATGTGGTCCACGACCGATTTCTTCATCTGGTGTAAAGGCAACACGAATGGTTCCATGTTTAATTTCAGGATGTTGAACGAGGTAATTCATTGCTGTCATAATTTCTGCAACGCCTGCTTTATCATCTGCGCCAAGAAGTGTAGTTCCATCGGTTGTAATTAAAGTTTGTCCTATATATTTGTTTAAGGATGGAAATTGTTCTGGAGATAGAACAATATTTTTTTCCTTATTTAAGATGATTTCTCCACCATCATAATTTTCAACAATTTGTGGTTTTACATTTTTACCAGTAAAATCGGTTGCTGTATCAACGTGGGCTAAAAACCCAATCGTCGGTACATTTTTATCTGTATTTGCCGGCAATGTTGCGAATAAATAACCGTTTTCATCAAGTTCAACTTCGTCTAAACCGATTTCCTTTAATTCTTGTTCAAGTAATTTCAGTAAATCCCATTGACCTGGAGTAGAAGGTGTCGTATCACTTTCTTCATTGGATTGCGTGTCAATTTTGACATAGGTCGTGAACCGTTTAATTAACTCTTCCTTCATACTATCAACTCCTATTTTTTTGAACTCAATATATTTTCTTGGTTAGATTGTATCATTTCTGCATATCGCTGGTAAAATATTCCGAGTCCCCCTTTATAGTCAACACGCCACGGTTTATCCTTTCCGCAATAATGAATGAATATTGTATTTTTCTTGATCCAAGAAAGATCTCCTGCTATTTTTCGAGAAATTTTACCAAATTTAAAAAAACGTGCATCGTAATTGTAACGATAACTGTCAACGGGTTTAATTTTATCCCAGTAAAGTCCATTTAACACATCTTGATCAGGCAAAATAAGTTTATATTTATTTTTTTTAATAAACTGATAAATCTCTTTTAAACTTACTAATTTCCGCATTAATGTTACATTCATTAGTAGGACGCCAGTATTAAAGTATCCTTTAGCAAAGGGGGTATTAAGGCGCAGATTATTTATCCCTTTAACAAAACGTGCGATATGTTCATGTTCTGCAGCAACAAAAAGACAATCATCAAATTCAGTATAATAGAAATCGGTAATTGGATTGATGGCAACAATATCAGGGTCGAGGTACAGAATGCGATCGACGTTATCTGGTAAAAACAAGTGGGCTACCAATCGGTAGTACATTTCAACGGAGTAATGTCGGAAAACGGGTGCATCATTAAATAATTCTTTTTTTACAAAAATTGGGTAAAAATGTTGTCCATGTTCTTCTATATAAAACCGGAGTAAATCTAGCTCTTGTTTTGTTAGTTCTGAATGTATGAGGTAAATGGTGAATTGCTCATCTTTGTTATGGACAAACAATGATTTGAGTAAAACTTTTAAGGGTGGGATGTAGTTGGAGTTTAAAGTTACAAGAATATTAATCATTGAAAGATTTCACCTCTATAAAATAGTAGGTAGTTTTATTTTATCACCAATTAAACTAACGGTAAAATTTTACAATTTTAAGAGATGAGCATTTTCCAAATTTATAAAATAGAACTCTTGTATTTTTTAGTATAGAATATGAGGAGTAGTATTTGATAGTATGTAGAAATAAAAAGGAGATCGATTATGCTTCGGAGATTTTTTTCTTATTATAGACCACATAAAAAATTGTTTACGATTGATTTTACAAGTGCGATTATCGTAGCAATTTTAGAGTTAGCGTTTCCAATTGCGGTGCAATGGTTTATTGACTCACTATTGCCTAGTGGTGATTGGTCAAAAATTGTTTCAACGAGTGCAGCGTTACTAGTTTTGTATTTAATTAGTACGTATTTACAATATATTGTTGGTTACCTTGGTCATATGTTGGGAATCAATATTGAAACAGACATGCGCCAAGAGTTATTTACCCACGTACAACGTCAATCTTTCCGCTTTTTTGATAATACGAAAACAGGGCATGTGATGAGTCGAATTACGAACGACTTGTTTGATATAGGAGAACTGGCTCATCATGGTCCGGAGGATGCCTTTATTGCAGTCATGACGATTATTGGTGCTTTTTGTATTATGGTACAAGTACATGTTCAGCTTGCTATTGTGACGATACTTGTGATTCCGTTGCTTGTGATTGTCATTACGTACTGTAATATACAAATGAATAAAGCGTGGAAAACTATGTATGAAAAAATTGCTGATGTAAACGCCCGAGTAGAAGATAGTGTTTCCGGTGTTCGAGTTGTACAATCTTTTACGAACGAAGAGTATGAGATCAAGCGTTTTTCTCAGGACAACAAGAAGTTCCGTAAAGCTAAACTTGCAGCCTATAAAGTTATGGCGATGACAAATTCCAGTATGTACATGATGACACGTTTTGCTACATTGATTGTGCTTGTGGTGGGTGCTTGGTTTAGTTTTCGTGGTAGTCTGTCATACGGGGAGTTAGTTGGTTTTATTTTATATGTCAACGTACTATTTAAGCCCGTGGACAAAATTAGTGCTTTGATGGAACTATATCCAAAAGGAATGGCAGGTTTTAAACGGTTTACAGAATTAATCGATAGTGAGCCGGACGTACAAGATGTGGAGGACGCCATTGAGGTGCCCCACTTAAGAGGAGATATTACGTTTCAAAATGTATCCTTCAGTTATGAGGATAATAAAACAGTGTTAGCAAATATTAATTTAGAAATTAAAGCGGGCGAAACGGTGGCGTTCGTCGGGCCGTCCGGGGCTGGTAAGTCTACTATCTGTTCCTTAATTCCGCGTTTCTATGATGTGGATGACGGATCTATTAGCATTGACGGTATTGATATACGTAATATGAAGAAAAAATCACTCCGTTCGCAAATTGGAATTGTACAACAAGATGTGTTTCTATTTACAGGGACATTACGTGAAAATATTGCTTACGGAAAAATGAATGCAACTGATGAAGAGATTCTAGAAGCGGCAAAACGTGCCGATATATACGATTTTATTTTAAACTTGCCTGAAGGACTCGATACCCAAGTGGGCGAACGAGGGATGAAGCTATCTGGTGGTCAAAAACAACGTGTTGCTATTGCACGGATGTTCTTAAAAAACCCACCAATCTTAATTCTAGATGAAGCAACTTCAGCCCTTGATACTGAAACTGAACGCTTAATTCAAAAATCTTTAGATGAATTAGCCGAAAATCGCACAACCCTTGTTATTGCACACCGGTTAGCAACCATCCGTAATGCTGATAAAATTGTTGTTGTAACAGAACAAGGGATTGTTGAGCAAGGTACAAGGGAAGAACTCCTGGCAAAAAATGGTGTTTTTGCCCGCTTGTATGAGGTCCAATATCAACATTAATAATTATTCTTAAAAAACTCTATTCCCTTAACGTGACTAAGGGGAATAGAGTTTTTTTGAGGGGAGAGCTTGTTGAAAATAGTTTTTGTTTGATTGCCGAAGAAAAAGTGCGTTCAACGTGGTGTTGAAAACAGTTTTTGTTTGATTGCCGAAGAAAAAGTGCGTTCAA
>CADBNU010000397.1 GCA_902796085.1 Heyndrickxia coagulans | reverse complement strand
TATTTATTGTGATCTATGTGATTTCATCTTTACTATTAGGGGATTTTTCTCTTGAAGCTTCATCCTATTTTCAAGATACGATCCAATCCCAAGCAGCCATTTCGATAAATCCAATACAGCTTATATTACATCTCTTTTTCGGATACGTTTTGACAAGCATTGTGTTGTCGGGGATTTTTTTACTGTGCACTCAATTTTTTGCTTCAACAGTCTCCTTTTGTTTTGTGCTTATATTAGGTTCTCTATCTATATTTATAGACTGGAAATGGCTTCCGGCAATTCATTCGATGATATTGAAAAGTAATCTATTTGATCTAGAACATCATCTTTCATTAACGTTTTCTTTTGTTTACTCTGTTTTCGTTTATATTTTGTCAGCATTTTTCATTTTTATTGTATATAGGAAGACAGATATTTTGAAATAGGAGGGATGGAACATGGCCGAGACAGATCAAATTTACCTAAAAGTTGAACATCTCACTAAAGTCATGAAACAGCAAGTCATTTTAAAGGATATTAATTTAGAATTAAATAAAGGGTTTATTTACGGTTTTCGGGGGAAAAACGGATCCGGAAAAACAATGTTATTCCGTGCCTTATGTGGATTAATTTTACCTACTGAAGGGACGATAACAGTGGGAGGAATACAACTGGGCAAAGATGCATCCTTTCCTCCGAGTGTAGGTGTATTAATTGAATATCCGGGTTTCTTAAATTCATATACAGGATTTCAAAATTTAAAAATGCTTGCGAGTTTAAATAATTTCATTGATGATAATCGAATTAAGGAAGCAATTCGATTGGTAGGTCTTGACCCTGAAGATAAGCGGAAGTATCGGAAATACTCGTTAGGAATGAAACAACGATTAGGGATTGCACAGGCGATTATGGAAGAACCGGATTTGATTATATTGGATGAACCAACAAATGCTCTTGACTCGGAAGGAATTGAGGAACTAAAAAAATTATTATTGGAATTAAAAAATAAAAATAAGTGCATTCTGATTGCCAGTCATGATAAAGAGGAATTGGAATTTTTATCCGACGAGATTTTCATATTAGAAAAAGGCAAAATAGTCGATCATTACCATTTACAAGGGGTAGAAAAATGAGTAAAAAAATGATCCTATTACTGTCCATTATTTTCGCAGGACTCATTATCTGGGGCTTTCGAGTTTACACTGTCAATGCAGGGGTAGCCAAAACATATGAAATCCAATCGTTTAAAATTGGTGATTCTATTAAATTGGACCATGCTGAATTAAAAGTGATTGATTTTCAGTATGGAGAAGAAAACAACAAAAATGGAGATCAATCTTTACCGGTCAAGGTTGCAATGGAAGTCATGAATACTTCAAATAAAGATATTTCGGTTCAGAGACTAATAGAAACCAAACTTGCTTACGGTATGGATTACTATCAAACAATGGAAGGGGAATTTGAGGGGGAGCAGCTAAAAAAATTGTCACCAAACACATCCACCCAAATCACATTAGTTTATTACGTCGATCCGAAATATAATGATAAATCCGCCAAACTATATTTTGACCAAAGCTTATATAAAAAACAAGTTATCGACCAATATCATCATGGAAAAAGATATGGCATTGCTGTTGATTTATAAAAGCTAAATTGGAAAAATTAGTGCATTGAATTTTCCAAAACCCGATAATCCTCAAAGGAACTTGAATAAAAGTTGTGATCGAATTTTGGTGTAAATAAAGAGGAAGTTGGGAAATGAGTTTGTTTCTCCACTTCCCCTATAATTTATTGATTTTTTTAATCGGTTAAATACTGACAACTTCCACCGGCAAAACAGTGGGGTTCAAGAGTGAATTTGGCAAATTGTTTTCATGATAAAAAATCCGACCGAGTAAGATTTCTGAACGAGAAGTCTGTGACGTACGTTTAATGTTTTAAAGCGGGACGGCTGAAATGGACCAATGAAAAATAGAGATTTTCATTTATGTTTTTTAGAAAAAGTATATTAATGCAGCAATTAATAAAAAAACAATTCCTAAAGAACCAGAATAGGTTGCTATTCCCATTATGAATTTTCTGTGTTCATCTGTTTCAGAAAAAAAATTTCCTCTTTGTTGTTGTCCATCAACCAAAGCACCATTAAAAATAGCCGAAATGACTATACAAATAATCCCCAAAGTAAAGAAAAATTTTAACATATAATAAGAATTTATCTCCTTTTTTTAGTAATTATATGATTAGCACCCAAAAGGGTTTTATAGAAAAATTTGATCCAAATATAGTATTAGCTATATTTATCAAGATAAAATATATTGCGATTTGTGCTTTAGTTTTTTTGAAAAAGGGGCTTTTTGGGTGGTAACCATTATATGAATTAAATAGCCTTTT